>JASFBI010000370.1 GCA_030149595.1 Desulfobacterales bacterium | reverse complement strand
TCCTGTATGTTGATAAAAAGCACAGAGGCTTTTCTGTTGCTGTAGGCCTTGTTAAGATGATGGAGGCTTGGGCTAAGGCTTGTGGTGCTAAAATTATTCATACCGGTACAAACTCTGGTATCTTTAAGGACAGACCTGCAAGTGCATTGTATGAAGGCCTTGAGTATGAAGCTGGAGGCTTTAACTTTTATAAAGTATTATAAGGAGGCATTATCATGGGAAGTGGAGGAGGAGGACATGTACCTAATCCGGCTAAAAGACCGGAACGAGTAGTAGAGGTAGAGGCAGAGGATATTGAATTAGGCACCTCTGATCAAACAGAAGGGACGGATTTGAAGACACAAGGAAAACGTTCACTTATGAAACCAACGGGAAGTACAGCAGCAACATCTGGTGTTAAAATATAAAGGAGGTTAAATTTTATGTCCAATACCCTATTAGAACAGGTAGTGAAGGGTATAGGGAGTTCTGTCAATATAGAGGGCAGGTATACTTTCCTGTCCTCTGACAGAAATAACTATAGAGATAGAGCAAGAGAGTATAGTAAATTTACACTCCCCTATGTATTACCTGATACTGATGGTTCAGACAGAGGCGGAGGTGCTAATCAACATGGTTTTCAAGGCATAGGGGCGCAAGCGGTAAATCATCTTGCGAATAGATTAACTATTAATATGTTTCCAATAGGAAGATCATTTTTTAATACAGAGTTTGACCCGACTGCTAAAGCAGCTTTAGTTAAAGATGGCTATGATCCAACTCAACTATCAGAGCTTTTGGTGGAAGCAGAAGAGAGATGCTCAGCTTTACAAACAAAGATTGCAGCAAGAGTAGCTTACACAGAAGCATTTAAGTCGCTTATTATAACTGGTAATGTGTGTATGTATTTACCAGCAGATGGCAACCTTCAAGCTATTAAACTTGACAGATATGTTCTTTCAAGAGATCTAAGTGGAAAGTTGACAGAACTTATTATCTTGCAGAAGAAAGCTTTTAGTACGCTATCTGAAGAGGTGAAAGATAGTATAAAATCAATAAAAGGAACTTCAACTCCTGATGAAGACGATGAGATTAGTATTTATACTTGGATATATAGAAAGGATATAGAAACTTTTATCGTTGCTCAGTCTGTTGAAGGTATCCTGATAAGAGATTATCAAGAGATAAGTGAGCAGTCGTTGCCATGGAAACCTCTAAGGTGGAACTCTTGCTATGGAGAGGACTATGGAAGAGGCTTAGTTGAAGATCACTCAGGAGATTTCTATGTTATTGAATTTCTATCAGAAGCTCTTGCGAAAGGTATGGCTTTAATGGCTGATATCAAGTATCTTATTAAGCCTGGTTCACAAACAGATATTGATGAAATCTCAAAAGCACCTACAGGAGAATGGATATTTGGTAACTTGGAAGATATTGGAATCTTACAGCTTGAAAGGTATGCTGACTTCTCTCCTATCTCTGAAGTTCTTAATGAATACAAGAAAAGAATAGGTCAAGCGTTTCTGCTTAATTCAGCAGTCAGAAGAGACAGAGAGAGAATAACTACTGTCGAAATCAGAATGGATGCACAAGAGTTAGAGACATCACTTGGAGGCGTGTACTCTTTATTAGCTCAAACATTTCAAACACCTTTAGCTTACCTTTATCTGGAGCGAGTTGGATTCCCTCTTGATGGCACTGTTGTTCTTAATATAATAACAGGCTTAGGAGCATTCGGTAAGGCTGGGGATTTGGATAAGCTAAAGCAGTTCACTGAGATGATGCAATTGCCACAAATTTGGCCGGAAGGTGTGCAAGAACGAGTTAAATGGAATATTTATGCAAGAGAAATAGCAGTTTCGTTATCTATGAAGCTGCCTTTCATGATGTCTGATGAAGAGTGGCAGGGTAAACAAGATGCAATTGCTAAAGCAAGACAGGAGGAACAGATGGCAGAGGTAGCAAAATCAGCAGCTCCGGCGATTGTTAAAGAGGGCGGTTATCAAGATCTGAAAGAAGGTCAATTAAAATAGAGGAGGAAAATGAAAGTAAGTTATGAAAGATTACACGAACTGTTAAATTATAATAGCGAGACAGGGATTTTTATATGGAAAGTTTCAAAAAGTCGTAATGTAAGAGCAGGTTCGGTAGCTGGGTCTCTGCATACTAATGGCTATATCTATATCACAATTGACGGTAAGAAATATTTTGGGCATCGGCTTGCATGGTTATACGTACATGGATATTTTCCGGAGCATGGGATAGATCATAAAGATCAAGTTCGGCATCATAATTGGATTGATAATTTGAGAGAAGTTTCAGATGTTTGCAATCTGAGAAATGCTAAACCAACATATGCTAACAATACGTCCGGTATTAAAGGAGTATATAAAGACAAGGCAACCAAGAAATGGCAGGCACAGATTATGATCAATAAGAAACAAATTGGCCTCGGCCGGTTCAAGAACAAACTGGATGCTGCTGTCGCTCGACATGAAGCAGAGATAAAATATAAATGGGATGTCTGTAACACGAAAGCCTCAAGTGCATTCTGTTACATTCAAGACTTAAAAGAAAAGGAGGAATACAATGTCAGATTTACCAGAAACACCAATTGAACCAGCAGCAGCAGAGGCTCCTGCGGCTCCTGTAACCCCTATAGAATCGACGACCCCTGTTGTACCCATAGAACCACAAGCCTCTAAAGAACCAGTCGCTCCTACAGCTACAACAGAGCCGGTAATTCCAATAACAGAAGATTTTAAATATACAGAAGGAGCGAAATTCAACGGGCAGGATGTAGAAGTCGTAATACCTTCTGACTTGCTTAATTATGCTGCTGAAAAAGACGTAGATATTCAGGCAATTTCAAAAGAGCTTTATGCCTCTGAAGACTTTTCTCTTTCTGAAGACTCTATGAAAGATCTATATAAAG
>JASFBI010000369.1 GCA_030149595.1 Desulfobacterales bacterium | reverse complement strand
TTATCCTGTAAATATTGATGTATCTAAAAAAAAATGTTTAGTAGTTGGAGGAGGAGTTACAGGTACTCGAAAAGTTAAAAAACTTTTAAAGTGTGGTGCTTATATTACTGTTGTCAGTGTTGATGTTACAAAAGATCTGTATGATTTATGGCATCAGGATTCTATAATATTAAAAAAACGTCAATTTAAAGATTCAGATATAAAAGAAGTTTTTCTTGTTATAGCGGCTACAAATAATAATTCTTTGAATTATCAAATATGTTTAAAGGCAAAGAGATTAAAATTACTTTGTAATATTGTTGATTCTCCAGCCGATTCTAATTTTATTATTCCTGCTGTTGTAAACAGGGGAGATTTAATAATCGCAATTTCAACTTCAGGAAAAAGTCCGGCACTGGCAAAAATATTACGTAAGCGGTTTGAAAATGAATTAGGCGAAGAATATACTGTGGCTTTGCAGTTGTTGGGAAATATACGTGAAAAATTATTAAAAGAAGGCCATGCTCCTGAGATTCATAAAAATCTTTTTAATAAAATATTAGAAAAAGGTCTTATAAAAATGATAAAAAAACAAAAAATTAAAGAGATTAACTCTTTAATAGGAGATCTTTTTGGTAATGAATATAAATTGAACCGACTTGGATTTTAAGGAATAAGCAATGAATATTCTATTTTTACTTACAATCCTGTTTTATATTTTAAGTACAGCAGGATATTTTGCTTATTTTTTTATTCAAAAAGAAAATCTGCAGAAAACAGGACTTTGGTTTTTTATTATCGGGTTTTTGCTTTATTGTTTTATTATATTTTTAAGTTTTGTAAAATATGGAGTTGTTCCGGTTTTAAATCTTAGCCAGACTTTTATATTTACAGGATGGACAATTAGTGGTGTTTTTCTCATATTCCAGCGTAAATATAATCTTAAAATTCTTGGAATATATACTGCTCCATTAGTTGTTTTTATAATAGTAACGGGTTATTGTTTACCGTCAGAAAATTTGGGGATAGATAATCTTTTTAGAAACTTTTGGCTTATATTACATATAATTACAATTTTTGTTGGTGAGTCGGCTTTTGTTTTGGCTTGCGGGGTAGGAATTTTATATCTTGTTCAGGAGTATAGTATTAAAAAAAAAAGACACGGTTTTTTTTTCCCCAGGCTTCCTTCGCTGGAAAAGCTCGACACTACAGGTTATGCGTGTATAGTATTCGGTTTTATTTTTACTACATTAGGCCTTATTACAGGAATTGTTTATGCGAAACTGGTATGGGGTAAATTCTGGAGCTGGGATCCAAAAGAAATTTGGTCAGTTATTACATGGTTTATATATGCAATATTGCTGCATGAACGCATTGTCGCAGGATGGCGGGGTAGAAGAACAGCTATTATAGCAATAATAGGTTTTGTTATAATGGTATTTACCTTTTTAGGTGTTAATCTGTTATTAAGCGGGCATCATGGGACCTTTACCAGGTGATAAAAGGTATAAATAAAAGAATAGAACAGGCACTCTTTTTTAAGAGTGTACAATAATAGATGAAAGTTATAAATAATTTTTAATGAATTCGTTACATATTATATTAATAGGACTGAGTCACAGCACATCTTCTATCGAGCTTAGGGAGAAAATAGCTTTTTTAAAAGAGGAAGTAGAAAATGCTATTAAAAGTCTGTTTAAAAGAGGGACGATTAATGAAGTAGTTTTAATTTCTACCTGTAATAGAACAGAATTTTTAATGGTTGTAAAAAAAAGAATCGATGCAATTTATGAGGTTAAGAAATATATTTCTCAGGCTAAAGATATTTCAATAAATAAATTTGAAGAGTTTCTGTATGTTTATGAGGATTATGAAGCTGTACGGCATATATTCAGAGTAGGTTCAAGTCTCGATTCGATGATGGTGGGTGAACCGCACATTTTAGGACAGGTTAAAGATTCTTATTATCTTGCTGTTCAGGAAAAGACATCCGGAGTAATATTAAACAGATTGCTGCACAAAACTTTTTTTGTTGCAAAGCGTGTGAGAAGTGAAACCGGTATTGGTGATAATGCTGTTTCAATCAGTTATGCTGCAATTGAACTTGCTAAAAAAATATTCGGAAGCCTTGAAAAAAAGAATGTACTTCTTATCGGTGCCGGTGAAATGGCAGAACTGGCACTTGAACATCTTGTTCGTAATAAAACAGAAAAAATTGTTGTAGCAAACAGGACTTTTGAAAATGGTTTTGAGCTTGCCAAAAAATTTAACGGGCAGGCAATCAGATATGAAGAAATATTTCATAATCTGGTTTTTATGGACATTGTTATAAGTTCTACAGGGTCGTCTGATATAATAATAACACGTGATCATGTAAAAAAAATCTTGCGCCCAAGAAAAAATAGTCCTCTTTTTTTTATAGATATAGCTGTTCCAAGAGATATTGATCCTTTAATAAACCGGCTTCCAAATTCATATGTTTATGATATTGATGATCTTAAGGGTGTTGTAAGTAAAAACATTAATGATCGAAGCAAGGAATCAATAAAGGGAGAAAGAATTGTTGATGAAGCTGTTATTAATTTTAAAAAGTGGCATGAAGGTTTAGATATTGTTCCAACGATTGTAGCATTGAAAGATAAGGTCGATAAAATTGCGAACAGTGAAATGAAAAAAACATTTCAAGCCTTAAATCACTTTTCAGAAAATGATTTGAAAATTATAAAAAAGATGATGGACTCTTTCAGGAATAAAATTATGTATGATCCTATTCAGTTTTTAAAAAAAAACGGATGCAATAATGATAAATCCCTCTACTTTGATATGATAAAAAAACTTTTTAATATTGATATTTGATGGTTCCGTGAAAATTTGTTATTTCTGTGAAAATTGATTATGGTTTTTACGGAATAATGGAAAAAATAAAAAGATTTTCCGTATTTTTTTTGCAG
>JASFBI010000368.1 GCA_030149595.1 Desulfobacterales bacterium | reverse complement strand
CAAAAATAGAAACTCTCATGATTACGGTTTGTTGGACAGAGTTTCATATAAAAAAAGAGTGGGAATTGATGTATATGCAGATTATTGTTATCTAAAGATGTTTTTTATATATTACTAATTTATATTAATAAGGAGAAAAACATGGTAAATTTAAAACGTATTTTTGCAGTTATGTTAGCTGTTTTCATGTTATTATCTGTTAACTCATTTGTATTTGCCGATGATAGTGAAAATATTAATATTAATACAGCATCTTTAGAAGAATTGAGAAGTTTAAAAAGAATTGGGCCTAAGTATGCCCAGCGGATTATTGATTATCGTGAAAATGTTGGGCCTTTTAAAATACCGGAAGATATTATGAAAGTTAAGGGGATAGGTCAAAAAACATGGGAGCTCAATAAAGATCGTATTCAGGTTTAGGTTTTGCGATAAAATAATTTTTATTCTAATATAAAAAAAGCCATGCTCTTTAGAGTGTGGCTTTTTTTACATTAAATTTGAGATTGATAGATTGTTATGGAGTGTAAACTTTTTTTAACGCAAAAATTGGACAAGTTACTTTTTTGTAACTGCCTGTCAAAAAAGAGTATGCAAATACTTTAGGAAATAGTAAGTATAAACAGCAAAAAATTATTGATATTATAAAACAGGAGAAAAGAATATATAATATGGATTTTAAAGCAAAAATTACAGGAGTTGGGTCGGCATTTCCCAAAACAAAAGTAACAAATAAAGATATATCTGATTTTATAGTAGAGTATGGTGAACATACAGATGATCAATGGATAAGGGATCGAACCGGTATTATCAGCAGGAGGATTTCAGAAAAAGGCAATCCAGATGAATATAATTCTGCACTGGGAACAAAAGCATCACTTTTAGCTCTTGAAATGGCTGGGAAAAAGGCTATGGATGTTGAGTTAATAATATATGCTACAGCAAGTCCTGATACCCAGTTACCATCTACTGCCTGCTGGTTACAAAATAACATAGGAGCTGATTTGGCCTGGGGTTTTGATTTAAATGCTGCATGTAGTGGTTTTGTTTACGGGTTAACTGTTGGATCACAGTTTATTCAAACAGGCAGTGTTAGAACAGTATTGGTGGTGGGGGTAGATGTTGTATCGTCTCTTGTAAACTGGACTGACAGAAATTCGTGTATATTATTTGGAGATGGAGCAGGAGCTGCTGTTTTAGAAAGGGCAGATGATAATACCTCCGGGAAAATTATTGATTACAGGATGTTATCAAATGGAAAACAGTGGTCTTTGTTTCATGTTGAAGCCGGAGGGTCAAAGCTTCAAATAACAAATGATCTTATACTTCAGAATAAAAACAAGATGTCAATGAATGGCAAGGAAATTTTTAAAGTTGCAGTAAGAACACTTGCTGATTTTGCATTAAAAATCTTAGAAAAAAACAACTATACTATTGATGATTTAGACTGGTTTGTACCTCACCAGGCAAATATGAGAATTATAGAAGCAGTTGCAAGACGTATTAAAATACCTATGGACAGGGTTGTTGTAAATGTTGAAAGATGTGGTAATACCTCAGCTGCAACCATACCAACAGCTTTGGATGAAGCTGTTCGGGACAACAGGATAAAAAAAGGTCAGCTGGTTTTACTTGGTGCATTTGGAGCAGGTATAACTTTTGGTTCAGTTTTAATACGCTGGTAATTGGTAATTTTTTATTAATTGTATCTCTTAAATTTAGTAAAAAAAAAAGAGGTTTATCCGCATTTACAAGGTAGTGTGAATACGGGATAAATATAATGGTAATTTTATTATACAAATGTTAAGGACTTGGATATGAAAGAAAATATATCAAACTGTGCTTTATGTTCTTTTAAAATTTCAGATCGTCTTTGCAGAAATGAAAATGGAAAATTTCCGGTTGAGTGTCCTACTGCAAATAAAAAGGAGCTTTCCCAAAAAGCTATTGAAGAATATGAAAAGCCTGAAATTTATAATTTTGCAAAGCAGGCATCTGTTCAGGAAGGAGAAGGGTATGGGCAAAAAGAGCTTGGATATGCACATCTTACACCTGTAAAACCGCGTATCTTAGAGATAATAGAGTTTGCTCAAAAAATGAAATACAGCAGGCTTGGCCTTGTTTTTTGCATGGGGCTTAGAAAAGAGGCTAAAATTGTAGAAAAACTCTTTTTATCCAAAGGTTTTTCTATGGCTTCTGTAATATGTAAGGTAGGGCGTATTTCAAAAGATAAATTAGGTATAAAAGATGAACAGAAAGTAGATGTTGGTTCTGCTGAAACCATGTGCAATCCCATTATGCAGGCCATGGTTCTAAATGATGAAAAAACTGAATTTAATATATTACTTGGTTTATGCGTGGGACATGATTCACTTTTTTTCAAATATGCAAAAGCACCATGTACTGTTCTTGCCGTAAAAGACCGTCTTTTGGGGCATAACCCTCTTGCAGCTATTTACAATATAGATAGTTATTACAGGGCATTGAAATAAAACATAGGTATTTTTCAAATAACTGAGCAGCTTAATTTTATGGACATAAAAAGTGTTTTGACAATTTTTGTCAGAATACAGTGGAAATTTGCCATTTTGGGTAAAGAAACATTTAAATATTTTTAAGTTTAATATGTGGCAATAAATAAAAAGCTGTAAAAACAACTAATTACAAGAAATAAATAAATAATTTTTTTTTGGCATTTCCTTTGCTTATTTAATCAATCAACTAAAACATTTTTTTAAATTTCTTATTTAAGGGAGAAGATTAAATGATTCAAAAATTAAGAGCAGGAAATACAAAGGGTTTTACTTTAATTGAGCTTATGATTGTTATTGCAATCATAGGTATTCTTGCAGCAATCGCCATTCCAAATTTTATTTCATACAGAAACAAAGCATATTGCAGTCAGGCAGAATCAGATGCAAAAAGTGTAGCATCAGCA
>JASFBI010000367.1 GCA_030149595.1 Desulfobacterales bacterium | reverse complement strand
TGTCTTTCATAATGGCAAGGGCATGCTCCTTAGTTCTTTTGCTGTACAGACCATCTGCTGTATCACCTAATCCATCTAAATGAAAAGCACCGGTTATGGCAGATAGAAAAACAACATCTAACAGGGCAACTACTGCTGCTGGCCAGAAAAGCATCATAATTTTATCAAAAATTAAAAGGAGAAAGCCCAGTAAAAGGCCAACTACAGGAAAAAAGGCTCTGATTTTAGAGGGATTAAACCTGTGATTACTTGTTAAAGGAATAATAGTGAGAAATTGTATGGCTGATATTAAATGTTTCATTATATAAAATAGGGGAAAATAGTTATTTGTATTTTATTAAATTCAATGTTGTTAAAAACATACATAATATTTTATTTTACTATAACCGGTATGCCTGCAACCATTAGTATTACATGGTCTGAATAAGCGGCTGTTTTCTGGTTTATAAACCCTGCTATGTCTCTGAATTGTCTGGCAAGAGCGTTTTCAGGGACAATTCCCGATCCTACTTCATTTGAAACAATAAAAACAGGACAGGTAATTTGTGATAGAGCATCCATAAGCTTTTCTACAGATTCATAAATTTTTTTTTCATTATTATACTTCATTAAAAGATTGCTTGTCCACAGGGTAAGACAGTCTATAAGTATGACATCCGCATTTTTACTGTTTTTTAAAATAGCTGCAGGAAGATCTATGGGGGCATCTATTGTAGCCCAGTTATTCCCCCTCTCTTTTTGATGATTTGTTACTCTTTTTTTCATTTCACTGTCTAATGGAACACAGGTTGCAAAAAAAAAATTATTGTTTTTTGAAATATTGCCGGATAGTTTTAATGCATGACTGCTCTTGCCGCTTCGGCATCCACCAATAATAAAAGTTGTTTTTTTCATAAGGTATTTCCGTAAAAAATATTAATAAGTTTATTTATGCACAGACATAGCATAGAAAGTATATTAAATGACAGCTTAAAATAAAAAACCCGGCAATTATCAGGAAGGGTAATTACCGGGAAAAGTAGTTTTTTTTAGAAGCTGGTTCTGGTTTTGACTGTAATAGAAGTGGTTTCTGTCAATAAATGTAATTAGAATCAGGCTTTTATAATATTTTTAATATAGAAGTTCTAACTTGACAGCATCAGCACAAATGGAGATATATCGGTATTCTCCTTCCAGTACTTCCGGGTGGTCTTCAGCTGATATTACAACATGTGGTGTGTTTCCAAAGGTATACTCACCTATGACATACCACTGACCATAATTTTCTCTCTGATTTATAAAAACAGTGTCAATGAGAGTGGAACCATCATAAATTTTTACAGGAACAGAAAGACATCTGTTGTAAAAATATGTCCAGTGTAAAGAAATTCTTATGTTTCCTGCAAACGGACTTTTAAAAGTGAAAGAGTCAGCAGCTTTTGTAGTATAAAATGAATTTTCTGCATAGGGACCCTCACCACCAGATACACGCCAGTTACCTTTTATAATCAGGTTTTGGTTATCAAGGTTATCAATAACAGCTGTCTCTATAACGTTCCTGTCTGTATGATCTTCGGAATCTGAAGGATCATACAAATAACTTAATTTGTCTGAGTAGATACTGTCTATGATATTTGTGATATTACTATATGCAGAAACCGCAAAATAATATGTTTTGCCTGGTATTAAATCAAACTCAGAAACAAGAGAGTTTATACTGCATTTTGTATTATTTGACATATCCAATGAATTTGTAAAGTAGGTTTGAACTGCTTTATCCATGCAGTAAACCTTATACCCGTCAGCATTATTAACCGGACTCCATTCCAGAAATTTTTCTGCAAAAGAGGCAGATGCAAAGAGCAGTAAACAAACAGAGATATAAAAAAAGATTTTTATTTGTTTATTAGAATTACAAAGCAACAGTTTAATCATGAGATTTCCTTGGTTTTTAAAAAAGTAATGAGAAAATGCAAAACAAGAATAATCGCATATTGTGTGCCATGGGCGTTGTTTTTTTAAAAAGAAAGTAATATCAAATAGTATAACTATCTGATATTACTTTAACTTATTGTTAAAACAATAATGCGTTTTTGTTGATTAAATTATATTGTTTTAAACTTTCTAAGGTTTTTATGTATGGATTTTCAAACAGCATTATTAGCTTTTATTCTAAAATCAGCAGGTTTTAAACCATATTTTTTTAGCAAATCATAAAAATCTGCCCGATATTTTCCAGCAAGCTTTGCTGCCTGGCTGATATTTCCCTGGGTAAGTTCAATAAGCTCAATAATATAATTTTTTTCAAACTCTTCCTTTGCATTTTTAAGGGTTTTGAGCTGTGTTTCATTATGGGGTCTTGAACTAAAAATCAGATCATCGGTAATAATATCTTTTCTTGACAATGCTACAGCACACTCTATTGTATTTTGAAGCTCTCTTATATTACCCGGCCATGAATGTAAGATAAGTTTTTGCAGGCATGCTCTGGAGAAATCTTTTATATTCTTATTCATTTTTACAGCGTGTTTTGATAAAAAATGTTTGGCAAGTGTAGGGATTTCATCTTTTCTGTCCCTTAAAGGCGGGATGTTTATTGGAATTACAAACAGCCTGTAAAAAAGATCTTCTCTGAACCCACCTTCTTTTACAAGCTCTTCTAAATTTTTGTTGGAAGCAGATATAATTCTTGTATCCACCTTAACAAGCTTTGTACTTCCAAGGGGATAAAACTCCCTCTCTTCTATAACCCTTAACAGTTTTGCCTGCATTGTAAGGGGCATTTCAGAAATTTCATCTAAAAAAAATGAGCCCTTGTCTGCCTGGGCAAGAAGCCCCTTTCTGCTTTTGGCAGCTCCTGTAAATGCCCCTTTTTCATAGCCAAACAGTTCGCTCTCTATGAAATTCTCAGGAATGGCTGCACAGTTAACAGCTACAAATGGTCCGTCTGCTCTTG
>JASFBI010000366.1 GCA_030149595.1 Desulfobacterales bacterium | reverse complement strand
TGATGCTGTTAATTATGTTACAGGTGTTATTGAAACAGAAATAAATTCATGTACCGGCAATCCTCTTTTGTTTTGCGAAACAAAAGAGTTTTTAACAGGAGGTAACTTCCATGGTCAGCCCATAGCTCTTGCAATGGATTTTCTCTGTATTGCTGTGTCTGAGATAGGAAATATTTCTGAACGCAGGATTGAACGCCTGGTTAACCCAAAACTCAGCGGTCTTCCTGCATTTCTCGTTGAAGATGGGGGCCTTAATTCCGGCTTTATGATTGCACAATATACAGCTGCTGCATTAGTTTCAGAAAACAAGATTTTATCTCATCCTGCATCTGTTGATTCCATTCCCACTTCAGCTAACAAAGAAGACCATGTCTCCATGGGAACCATAGCTGCAAGAAAAGCCAAAGAAATTGTGAAAAATAGTGAGACCATTCTTGCCATTGAACTTCTATGCGCGGCCCAGGCAATAGATCTTTTTACCAACAAAAAACCAGGGGAAGGTACACTTGCAGCATATAAAACAATAAGAGCAAATGTTTCCCACCTCCATGAGGATCGTATTCTATCAAAAGATATTGAAACAGTTAGAAATCTTATTTTAAATGGTGAAATAATACAAAATACCGAAAAAGCAGTCGGCCCCTTAAACAAGAGTTAACTGGTATAGATTCAGTTTGTTTTTATATGAAACTCCGTCCAACAAACCGTAATCATGAGAGTTTCTATTTTCGTTGTAGCCGATAAAGAATAACCATGCTCCGGCCATGCCGGTTTATTTAAAATGACAGTATTAAATAATTTAGAGGAAAAAAATGCTTGAAATATCAATTCCCGGCGGTAATATATTAAAATTAAAACATCTGGTTTTAGATTATAATGGAACCCTTGCGTTTGATGGAAATTTAATAGATGGAGTAAAAGAGAGTCTATGTAAAATCTCCAAGGATATTAATATTCATATTATTACAGCAGACACATTTGGTATGGTAAAAGAGGCTTTAAAAGGATTACCATGTAATATTACTATCATGGGTGAAAAAGATCAGGATTTAAATAAATTATTATATATTCAAAAACTTGATATTAACCATACTGCCTGTATAGGTAATGGGAAGAATGACCGCCTGATGCTTGACAGAGCCATTTTAGGTATAGCTGTTATTCTTGGGGAAGGTGCATGTACTCATACAGTTTTGGCAGCAGATATTGTATTTACAAATATTATTTCTGCTTTGGCAGTTTTTACAAATCCCTTGCGCCTTAAAGCAACCTTAAGAATATAAGAACCTAAAATCAGTTTAAGGATACAAATTACTAAAAGTTTCAAAAATATTTTAGATTTATGATATAAATTTTGTTCATTTACCAACTTTTATACTCACTTATACGGAGGATTCAATGAAACATGGTAAAGTAACTGTAAAGATGGCTAACTTTTGTAAGGATACCTGCCCTGTTTGTACAAGGGGAAGAGAAAATGGGAAAGGAATTCTTTATACAATGGTAAAACTTGAAGAAAATATTTGTCCTGCGTGCAGATCATACAAAAAAGTTTTTAAAAAAAATGCCCATGAAAAGTAATTGATAATAATGGGGGAACAAATCAAATTCTCCCATTATTTTTTTAAACAACCTCCTTCAAAAACATCCTCTTTGACATCCAAAGTTAAATATAATCTCAGATTTGACATATTTTTTTTTATTGGATAATATAACAATTTTTATTTAACATCCTAAAATTATAAATAAAAAAACAGGCTGAGATTTGTCAGAACCTATTGATTAAGGCTTTTATTATGAAGTTTAGTATATTTCAAAGACTCACTTTTGGATACGTAATCATTATGATTATGGTATTTTTTTTAGGCACTTTTTGTATATACAATATAGATAAATTAAACAAACTTACAGCAAGTGCTGCATCTGTTGACGGTAAAACCATTATTTTAATGGAAAAACTTTTTGACAATATGGTTTCACAGATAAGTTTTGAAAAAAAATATATAATTTCAAAAGATTATGATTTTTATAATCAGTTTATAGAGATTAATAAATATTTTAAAAAGGATATTGAAGAATCAGAAAAAACAGTAACCGATTCTTTGCAAAAACACCTTTTACATGAAATAAAAACCCAGCATTCTGATTATTTGTCAGTTTTTAACAAAGAAAAAAAAAATATTGATGATAAAACATACAGGCCAGGGGTTTACAAAAAAGAAAAGTACTTAATAGTTACAACCATTAATATCAATTTAAAAAAAATTATCCGTCTTGCCAGAAAAAGCAGAAACAACAAGATTATACGGTCTAAACAAATAAGCAGTAATGTTTTTAAAGTTATGGTCTTTACTGTTATTTTTGTATTTATTTTTGGTTTTATTATTTCATTTTATAATACAAAAAGCATAAACAGACCAATTCAAATCTTAAAAAATAAAACAAAAGAAATTGCAAACGGTGAATTTGGTATAGTTTCCAATATACCTGCTCCGCCTGAAATTTCTGAACTGGCAAAGCACTTTAATATAATGTGTAAAAGGCTTCAGGAATTGGATGAGATGAAGAGAGATTTTGTAAGCTATGTCTCCCATGAACTCAGAACTCCTCTTACAGTTATCAAAGAAGCATCTGCCATGCTTTTGGACGGCAGATACACAGATAAGCCGAAAAAACACAAAGAGCTTATGTCCATCGTAAAAGAGGAGTGTGAGAGATTGATTAATTCTGTTAATAGAATTCTTGATCTCTCCTGTATGGAAGCTCAAATGGCAAAATATTTTTTCAGAACAGCCTCTATTTTCCCCGTTATTCAAAAATGTGTTTTAAAGCTTGCTCCCATAGCAAGAAAAAAAAACATTGATATTGAATTAATCCCTCCTGGTTTGCTTCCTGAAATCAATATGGATGATGAACGTATTGATCAGGTTATGATCG
>JASFBI010000365.1 GCA_030149595.1 Desulfobacterales bacterium | reverse complement strand
GTGTATAGGGCAATAATGTTGCGGCTCAAGAATTAAACGGCCATCTACATTCCGTTTCCAGCAAGGGGCGAATATTCAAGACTGATAATCATGACCTGGTTCTCCTATATAACCTATATCCATTCCATCAAACGCATCAGGCTCCCAACATGTATAAACACTGACAAATAATCGATTTTTTGCTAAGGCTATACGAAGAATATCTATTACTCCCTCGCGATCTATATCAAGATTAACATTTTTGTCTTTAATCGCTGACATAGTAAGGGCTAAAGTCTGTGCTGCATAGAGAATTTTTTCTAATTCAGCTTTAATTCCCTCTGCTTGTTCGTATGCAATTATAACTGCATCTTTTTTAGCAGTTTCTATTGCACTTTCCCGCAAAGTAATAATAGTAATCAATGTTATTATGAGCATCATAAAAAACATACATAATCCTGCCCATACAGTAATCTTGCTTTTAATGGAGTTCAATTTCATTATATTGATTCCTGAATAAGTTTGTTAAGTATCAACAGGGGCTTCTCTATTTTGTCGACAGCTTCCTTTATAGCGTCCAGATCTTTTTTCTGAGCAGATTTGAAAATCTCATCAGCGAACTTCTTGACCCGTTTAGAAAACTTCTGCCAAATTTTTTTCCCGAATATATATGAAGCATAGTACATCTGATCAGAGTAAATACACAGATACTCCGCCAGACACTCAATCTCCGTTATTTCATTTTTGTCAAGAGCCTCTTTAAGTTTCCCCAAACAATCATTTTGCATTAATTTTACGTTCATGATTTTCAAAATATTACACTGAATAAAGTGCAGGTAATATCGTGAAAGGAGCATCGTCAATTTATCTTTATGTTCCCCTGTTATAATCACAGTCTTTATTTTTGCCATATAAAAGTTTATCTGCCTGGCCTCGCCAGCACAATTTTTGTTATTCACAGCATTTGCAGCTTTTTCAAGTATTTCCGAATTTATTAAAATCTTATCTATAACCCTGATCAGTTTATCAGTATCCGTGGCTTTTCCAGTAAAACCTGCACTTACTTTCTCAAACAGATTTACTGTTAATATTTCTATCTCTTTATACGCCTTGCTGAAGTCCTGCGTTGTATCTGCAAAAATAACCCCGGAGAATAGAATAATACCCATGATTATCATAATAATAGATGATATTTTTTTCATTTTTTTCTCCTGTTAAGAAAATTAAAAAGTAACTATTCAGCTGCATAGTTAATGACGGACAAAGAAGATGGATAGAAAAACAAGCAGGGTGAGTATATTATTTTTTTC
Organism: Desulfobacterales bacterium; assembly: GCA_030149595.1. Classification (GTDB taxonomy): domain Bacteria; phylum Desulfobacterota; class Desulfobacteria; order Desulfobacterales; family DAOWNP01; genus DAOWNP01. The sequence continues at coordinate 1,649 of JASFBI010000365.1, read as the reverse complement.
ACTTCCTTAAAATAGCATTAATTTCTCTTAAGTGTTTTAAGAAGTTTTTTTGCCCTTATATTTTCAGGATTAATTTTACAGGCTTTTTCCAGATTTTTTATGCTTTCTTATGTACGATCTGTCTTTTTCTGTACATATGCAAGATTAGTCAGGACTTCATCAAGAAAGGAAGGGGATAAAGCAATTGCATTTAAATACATTTCTTGAGATTTATCATATTTTTTATTGCCAGCATAAATATTACCAAGATTAAAAAAGACCTTAGCCATTTGCGGATCAATAGCAACAGCTTTTTTATATGATTCAATTGCATTTACATCATCTCCAATATTAGTATACAGACGCCCAAGGAGATAGTATGCTTCCGCATTTTCAGGATTAAGATCTACAGATTTCAGGAGTAATAATTTTGCTTTTTTAGAATCTGTTTTCAGTATTCTCAAAGCCTGACCGCTTAAAATGTCCGAATAAACAGGTTTTGTCCTATTTTCAATAAATGGATTTTTGTTTATAGATGGATTTTTGTTTATAATAGATTTTAAAAGTTTTTCTGCATCGTTAAACTGTTTTATCTTAATCAATTCTTTGCAGGTATTTAAAACTGCCTGAACCTTATGATCTGTTATATCAGGGTTAAAATTTTCAGATTGAATATACTTTTTATAAAGTTCAGGCAATATTTTTTTTGTTATGTTTGATTCATGGTACTGATTGAAAATGATTGAAACAGAAACTATAAGTAGTAATAAAAAAACTGAATAGTGGAACCATTGTATTTTTTTTGGACTATTTAAGCCACCCTTAATTATACGCTTTGTTTTATCAATCTGTTCAATATCACGCATTGTTTTGTCAATCTGTTCAATATTATTTATCTCTTCTACAGCTGTTCCTCTTAAGTCTACAAGAGCTGCTTCCCTTAGCAGAATCTCTTCGGTTTCAGCTTCATCCTTAAAAAGTTTTTTCATATATACAGCAAGGTTTCTGTCACTTGGTTGAAGTGAAAGCGTAGAAAATAATCTGCTGATATCTATAAGCATTTGATCTGCAGACTGATAACGATCTTCCGGATTTTTTGCCAGGGATAGATCAAGTATTTTATATACAGGTTCGGGTAGTGTTTTGTTTATATTAATAGCAGGCTCAAAAACAGCATTCCTGACTTTGGAAAAAATCTGCAGAGTATCACCATCAAACATCCGTTTTTGTGTTATCATTTCATAAAATACTATTCCCATAGAAAAAATGTCAGATCGATGATCAATTATTTCACTGCTGGCTTGTTCAGGTGACATATAGGCCAATTTTCCTTTTATGGCACCTGCCTGGGTTGTTGTATTATTACTTGCAGCTTTTGCTATTCCAAAATCAATAACTTTAACCTGGCCGCTGTATGTTATAAAAATATTATGGGGACCGATATCTCTGTGAATTATGTTTAATGGTTTTCCATGAAAATCTTTAAGCTTGTGAGCATAATCAAGACCGGCACAGGCCTGGGAAATTATATGAAGAATATTTTGCAGATTAATGGGAAGCTTTTGGTCTATCGATTTTTCCAGGGTAAATCTCAGGTCTTTACCAGACAAATATTCCATAGCTATAAAATAGGAATCTTCAAATTTTCCAAAATCGTATATTTGAATTAT
>JASFBI010000041.1 GCA_030149595.1 Desulfobacterales bacterium | reverse complement strand
CTCATTTGTTAAATCAAATGCAAATGGCTGCATAATTATCTTCTTTTTTATTTTTATATAAAACTCTGTCCAACAAACCGTAATCATGAGAGTTTCTATTTTTGTTGTGGCAGACAAATCTGCCATGTATGTTATATGAAACTCCGTACAACAGATCGTAATCATTGAACTTTCATTTTTTGTTGTGGCTGATAAAGAATAAACATGCTCCGGCCATGCCGGTTATATAAGTACATAGGCAAGGCTGTTTCACAAAATAAAAGCCCTAATTGTTTAAATCCTCTAACCATTGATCAATTTCAGCATTTAATAGTTTATAATAAGCTGTTGATCCTCCAAGACCGTTTCTCCCAAAAAAATAATTTATCTCTATTATATAAGGCATGGCTTCATTTCCTTCCTCTTTTGAAAAAAGAAAATCGAAACCTGCAAGATTAATCCCTGTTTCTTTACAAAATAATTTCGCAGAAGAACACGCTTTTTGCATAAGCATTTTATCACTCTCTTTATCTATTACTGCACCTGAAGCAAAATTTGTGATAAATTCATCATCTTTACCCAAACGCCAATATGAATAAAAACGTTTGCCTATAACAACAACCCTTAAAACTCTATTCCCGCTGTCTATAAGCCTTTGTATCAAAAATCCATACTGACCTGTTGTTTCATAAAGAGTTGCCTTTTTCAATACTCTTTCTAAATCATCTACAGAGTCTACCTTAAAAACATTTTCACCTTCTCCGCCCCAGTCAAACTTAAAAACAAAAGGAAATTTTAACAGTTGGCTGGAAAAATCTTTTTTATAAAAATCAGGGAAAATATCGGTTTTTGAAAAAGTATACGTTGCAGGACAAAGAGCTCCTTTTTCTTTAAAAAGCCTGCTCTGGCCTGTTTTACCAGGGTAGCAAAACATCGCATCATAATTTGGAAAGACATTGTCACAATATACCTTTGCAGCCTCATAAAGTTCTTTTTTGCATCCCTGGGGAAGAATTGTCGCATAAGCTTTTTTTATGGCAGCAACATCACTATCTTTTAATGATCTGCCTGCAAAAACAATGTTTTTATCACCATTAACACAGGGATGAAATGATAAAACCATCAGTATCCAAACCGCTTCATGGCTTTTGTGTCTGAACTCCAGTTTTTCTGCACCCGAACATAAAGCTTTAAATATACATTGGCACCAAGCAGTACCTCAATATCTTTTCTTGCTTCCTCGCCAATGTTTTTTAATTTTTCACCTTTTTTACCTATTATTATTCCTTTTTGAGAATCTCGTTCAACATAAATATTGGCAAAAATAACTACAAGATTTTTATTTTTCCTGGTAAAAGACTCAATAGTTACAGCAGTGGAATAAGGGATCTCCTGCCCTGTTAAGCGAAATACTTTTTCTCGAATCATCTCAGCGACTATAAATCTTTCTGAGACATCTGTTATACTCTCCTTTGGGAAAAAGAGAGGACCATTTGGTAAAAAAGATTCCATAACAGAAACAAGATCACTAACTCCCATACCCATTTTAGCTGATAAAGGAATTATTACGGCAAAATTAAACTTTTCTGACATTTCATTGATTATGGGAAGAATATCCTGTTTTTTTACAAGATCAATCTTGTTTAAAGCAAGAACAACAGGTCTTTTTTCATCTTTTAACTGCCTCATTATCAACTGCTCAGACGCAACATCTCTTTTTTTAACATCAATAACAAGAAGGATAACATCAGCATCTCCCATAACAGATATAGCCTCATCAACCATTCTCGCATTAAACTCTTTTTTTGTATAATGTACTCCAGGTGTATCAACAAATATAAATTGAGAGGCCTCTTTATGAAGAATACCTAAAATTCTGTTTCTTGTTGTTTGGGGCTTTTTTGAAGTTATGGAGATCTTCTCTCCTAAAATAAAATTTAAAAGTGTAGATTTCCCTGCATTTGGGGGCCCTGCTATGGCTATATAGCCAGATTTAAAATCATTTTGTTCCATTTTATTATTCTATTTTCCATAAAAAAATACCGTTTTTTTTAAAAGGCTTTATCCTTATTCAAATATAAGAGCTTCTATTGCCTTCCAAATTAGATCCTTACCCATTCCAGATTTTGCAGAAAAACATATAAGGGAGTCTGGATTCACATCTAAAGTGTTACCAATCATAACAATCTGTTTGGCCCTTTTTGTTTTAGACAATTTATCTGATTTGGTAACTACCAGTATTGTATTAATATTATAACTGTTTAACCAGTCAATAAAATTTATTTCGCTCTCCCCTGGTGTTCGCCTTATATCAACTATTAATACCACCCCATATAATATCTTTCTGGCAGATAGATATTTTTCTATCATGGGTCCCCATTGTTTCTTAACAGCCTGTGGAACCTTAGCATAACCATAACCTGGCAGATCAACAAAAGAGAACAGTTTATTTATTAAAAAAAAATTAATAAGCTGGGTACGTCCCGGAGTTGAGCTTGTTTTTACAAGACGTTTCCTGTTTATAAGCGTATTAATTAACGATGACTTTCCAACATTTGATCTGCCTGCAAAGGCAATCTCAGGATACTCATCATCAGGATAATGTGAAGCTTTGGCAGCACTTTTTATAAATTCTGAAGAGACAACTTTCATTTTTTATACAACTTTATTCAAAGGATATTCAATAATTCCCTGGGCACCATTGTTTAATAGTTCAGGTATAAGAGCCCTTACAGCTTCTGAAGCAACTACTGTTTCAACAGAAAGCCATGAAGAGTTATAAAGAGCTGCAACAGTTGGCGCATTTAAACTTGGTAAAAGAGAAACTATTTTTTCCATGCAGTTTTCAGGAACATTCATTTTTAATCCAACAAGCTTTGTACCCCTCAATGCTCCCTTAAGAAGAAGAGCCACCTGATCAATTTTTTTCTTTTTTTCAGGATCTTTATAAGATTCATGGTTTGCTATAAGCTGGGTATTGGTCTGCATAAGTTCATGAATAACCCTGAGTCCATGAGCTTTAATGGTACTCTCTGTTTCAGTTATTTCAACTATTGCATCTGAAAGCCCTGAGACAATTTTAGCCTCTGTTGCTCCCCATGAAAATTCAACTTTTACATCTATCTTTAATTTTTCAAAATATCTTTTTGTATACCCTACAAGCTCAGTAGAGATTTTCTTTCCTTTTAAATCTTCAAGCTTTTTTACAGGGGAATCATGACCTACTGCAAGAACCCACCTTGCAGGCCTTGTTGTAACCTTAGAGTAAACAAGGTCCGTTACAACATGCACATCTGACATATTTTCAGCAATCCAGTCCTGGCCTGTAAGACCTGCATCAAGGGTTGCATTTTCCACATTAACAGACATCTCCTGAGCTCTGCACAAAGCACATTCAATGGTATTATCATTAATATCAGGAAAATAACTTCTCCCGTTTACATTTATTCCCCAGCCTGCTCTTCTAAACAAATCAATAGTTGCCTTCTGCAAACTACCTTTTGGGATACCAAGCTTTAATATTTTACTCATCTTTATACACTTCCTTTGGATCAAAAACTTTTTTACCAACTACTGTAACAGAATTTCCATCAACTCTCTTAAAAAAACAACTTCTATAACCAGTATGACACGCTGCTCCACCCTGTTGATCAACTTTTAATAAAACAGTGTCATCATCACAATCTATATAGATCTCTTTTACAATCTGAATGTTATTAGAGGTCTCACCCTTTACCCATAATTTTTGCCTTGATCTGCTGAAATACGTTGCTTTTCCAGTTAAAAGAGTTGCCTGCCATGCCTCTTTATTCATATAGGCAAGCATCAAAACATCTCCTGTTTTATAATCCTGAACTATAGCAGGAAGCAACCCGTCTGATTTTGAGAAATTAAGATCTATCATAAATTATCCATAAATATTTCAATTGTCTCTGTCTGATCTTCACCTGTATCTTTAAAACTAACAGCTATCCCTTTTGATTCACACCTGGTTACACGAGCTATAATACTTTGCAGCCCTTTTAATTTATAAGGTGATAAAAATTTTATTGAAATAAACTGTCCTTCTTCAAACCCCTCATCAGTCTCAATAAACATACCCCCTATACTTATATCACTGACATAATTTGTAAAAACCCTGTCCCTTGCAGACAAACTTATGGAAATAAAACATTTTTTTCTTTTATACCTGCGTTTTTCTATTTTTTTTTTTGCCAGCATTTAATCTCCATTTCCTTAAGATAGTAAATGAAATATATAATATACTTATTTATAGCCCATACTTTTGCCTGCACCCTTTATCTTGTTAAATAACAACTTTCCCTTTACTTTTTTTCAGCTTTTTGAATAGATAATATTTAAAAAGGGAATCATAATATTTTTGTACTATGGCTCAAACCCATTTTTTACCAAATCAAGCAAACAGAGCCAATAAAATAGCAGTTGTTTTTCAAAATTTAAACTACCAACAAAAAAAAGCATTTAAAATGTATAACCAACAAATTTATCTTTCCCTCTTTTAAAAACTATTTAATTACTTTTTTTTTTATTATCAACCTATTAATTATAAAAAAGGAGAATATAAATGATTGTCATAGCAAAGCTCATAGCAAAAAAAGGCATGGAAAACAAAATGGAAATAATCCTTAAGGGAATAATACCTGATGTGGATAGAGAAAAAAACACTCTTGTTTACACTTTAAACAGATCACAAAACAACCCTTCTGTATTTCTTTTTTATGAAAAATATAAAAATGCAGACGCTCTATTTTCCCACAGTTCTTCACCATATTTTAAAAAACTTTTAAAAGATCTTGAGCCTGTTCTTGAAAAAGAACCAGAAATTGATTTATATGAAGAGATAGGTAACATAAACTCAAAATAAATAAAACAGAGCGGCGTTTAGTTTAAAATAAATTAACAACAAAACGTTGCTTTTTTATTTTATTTCAATAGTCATTCTCTTGTCTACCTCCCCTTTTCTTCTTCTGATAACGTTTCCCATAGCAACTTTAGGTTTATTTACCTTTACTACCTTATCACCAACCACAGGAGGGGTATCAAATAAATTTTTAAGCCTTGCCTCTATCTCTCTTTTTTTAGCACTATCCATACTTCAAACAACTCCTTTTTAAAATTTAATGGTTTTTTCATATAAAAATATACATACTCAAGATAAGAAATGAAAACAGATTTTATCCATACAAAATCCTCATAATTACAGGGATTTTTTTTAAAATTAAGTTTAACTTTATTTTAATGACTATCTCTTTACCACAAATCCAGAATAAAAAAAATAAAAAAAATAAACTTTTTTTATTCTGCCCATCTTATATAAAAAAACGTAAAAATAATAGATCTCTTTTATGATTTGTTGTGAGCAAACTTATATTAAAAATCCAGATCGGCCTAATGCCCGTTATTTAATTTTTAATAAATATTGAAATAATTATCTCAATTATATTGCGAATTATTAATTTTTCTATTATTTATATTTTAATTTATAACCTTATTATCACCTACAATTTTTAAGTATTGAAAATAACGCCTTGGTTTATTGATTTTAAAGGAGACACTCTATGGAGCTTTCAAAAAATATAAAAAATAATGATATCGCAACAGCTGCAAAATTAATCACCATTATTGAAAATAACAGAAATAAAGCAGCAGGCATAATAAAAGATATTTTTCTACATACAGGAAATGCTTATATAATCGGAGTAACCGGATCTCCTGGTGTCGGGAAAAGCACTCTTGTAGGAGAAATGATAAATATATTCAGGAAAAAAAATCTCTCTGTAGGTGTTATAGCAGTAGATTCATCAAGTCCATTCTCAGGAGGAGCAATCCTTGGAGATCGCATTAGAATGCAAAAACATGAAAGTGACTCAAAGGGAGTATTTGTACGAAGCATGGCAACACGGGGCAACCTTGGCGGCCTTGCCAAAGCCACAAGAGACGCTACATATATAATGGATGCCATGGGAAGAGATATTATAATAATTGAAACAGTAGGTGTAGGCCAGGTAGAGCTTGATATTGTAAAGCTTGCCTATACGTCAGTGGTTGTTCTGGCTCCTGGAATGGGCGATGATATTCAGGCAATGACAGCCGGTATTATGGAAATAGGAGATATTTTTGTAGTAAACAAGGCAGATCATCCAGGAGCTGATGACGCTGAAAGAGAGATAAAGTATATGCTCCATATTGGAATGCGAAAATCAGACTGGGAACCTGAAATTATAAAAACAGTTGCTGCCAAAGGATCAGGAATAAAAGAGTTTGTTGAAAAAATTAATAAACACAAAAAATACCTTGAAGATAACAATTTAATAGATAAAAAAAAATACAGCCAGGATCAATTAATCAAACTTATAAAAGAAAAACTTGAACTCCGGATCATTAAAAATGAAAACAGTCAAAATATTATAAATGATTTTGTAGAAAAAATTGCTAAAAGAGAAATAGACCCATACTCTGCAGCAGAAAATATTTTAAAAAAGTTAGGACTGGTAAATAGATCTTGAAAAATATAAATAAATTTAATTATTATATAACATACATGGCAGATTTATCTGCCGCAACAAAAATTAAAACTCTCATGATTACGATCGGTTGGACAGAGTTTCATATAAAATATTCGTTTTAATGTACTTACAAACTATCATTTTTTATAATCCTATTACTTAATTTTTTTTGGGAGAAAAAAATATGTCAGAAGAAAAACAAATCCGTGTTTTAGTTTCAAAAGTAGGCTTAGACGGCCACGACAAAGGCGTTCAATTAGTTGCAAGCATACTCAGGGATGCAGGAATGGAAGTTATTTACACAGGTCTAAGAAGAACACCAGACCAGTGCATAAACACTGCTGTACAGGAAGATGTCGATGTAATCGGACTCAGCATATTATCAGGTGCTCATTTAACAATTGCATCTAAAATGGTTGCTTTAATGGAAAAAAACAACATTACAGATAAAATTTTCATCATAGGTGGGGTTATTCCCGATGAAGATATCCCTAAATTAAAAGATATGGGTGTAAATGCCATTTTTACCCAGAGCTCCAACAATGAAGATATGGTTCAATTTATACGTGATGCTGTATAAATAAAGACACATTAATACACAAGTTTTAAAGCAAGATAATTAAGGAGATATTTTTCTGCAAAAAACCTTTTTTTAAAAAAGACTTTTTGCAGAAAATAACAGGGCGTTTTTGCAATTTCTTATTTAAACTCCCTCCCATACGTATTTTTCTGTAGCAGTAAATTCTATACTTCCATCGTTATTATTATCTGTTTGAGACAGCTTTTCTATTATATTTTTATCATCATCATAGGTATATGCATAAGAACGCTTTTCAATATAATCTATACTGTTATTGTTATCTATATCTATTTCACATACCCTGCTTGTCATGTTACCATTAACATCATAGATATAGGATGTTATTTCCAAATAAAAATCACCTTTACAGGTATTTTTTTTAGTAATATTTCCCCCCTGATCATATTCATACTCCTCAGTTTCCTGATAGTCGACACTGCCATTACTGTTAATATCTCTTTTTGATACTTTTTTAATCAGATTCCCACTATTACTATAAGTATTAAGGTAGGTATATGTCTCCTCATAGTCTGTGCCGTTATTGCCATTATCCTTTTTATATACCCTGCCTGTCATATTATTATTAACATCATAGGTATAAGTTTGATTTTCTGAATAATCAATGGTCCCGTTACTATTTTTATCCCTTTCATATACCTTGCCTGTCATATTATTATTTACATCATAGGTATAAGTCTGGATTTCCTGATAATCTACATCATCATCTTTATCAGCATCCCTTTTATATACCTTCTTTATAATATTATTATTTACATCATAGGTATAAACATAAGAATAAGCATAATCCCAGATTTTATTATTATCACTGTCCCTTGTATATACCTTGTTTACTATATTATTACCTGCATAAATACAGACTTCAGTTTCCAGGTAATCTATAATACCGTTGCTACTGTTATCCCTTTCCAAGACTCTCTTTATCATGTTCCCATACTTGTCATATGTATAGGTGGCAATTTCTCTAAATGCCGGAGCGAAAATTACAACTTCACTATAACGCCCCACCTTCGAATCCGCAGGAGGCGGATCACCAGGAGGCGGATCACCAGATCCACCCCCATCGCCGCCACCACACCCCATAAAACTTATCAGCCCTAATAAAACGGCACAACTAACAAAAAATAATTTAAGCTTCCCCATTTGATACACCTAAAATAATAATTTAAATTCAAACATATAAAACCAGTTCCATTGTTTTTCTTAGTTTTACTTTTATAATTCCATACTATACAGGTCTATAATTACATCCAGCATTTTTCCATTTTCATCATAAACATAAGTATAAGTACTTATATCAACGGAATCTATAATACCATCATTATTACTATCACACTGAATTATCTTTTCTGTCATCCCGCCTTTTTCATCATAGGTATTACCCTCAATACTTACATAGTCCACAACACCATTATTACCATAATCTATTTCATGGGTCTTTTGTAAAATCCCCCCGTTTGAATCATATATATATTTTTTACTGCTGACAGAGTCAATAATACTATCGTTATTATTATCTTTTTCAAATAAATTTTCTGTTATGTTTCCATCTTCATCGTAAAAACTAAACTTAAACACTACACAATCAACAACTCCATCATTATTATTATCTATTTCAGATATTGACTTACCAGTATTTTCAGAAATATCATAAAAGTATTTACTGACAATGTTTCTGGGTTGAGCAATATAAGTATTTTTTTTTATATTATTCAAACCGTCCTGTTTTAAAGAAGTATCAATATCAGATATAATCTTGCTTGTATCAAGTTCTTGCGTAACATCCTTTCCTGTGTTCATAGATATATCACCTTTTTCTCCGCACCCATATACAACTGTTAACACTAACATTATAATATTTAAACATAAAAAATACCCTGGCTTCTCCATACAGACCGACTCCTTTGAAAATTATCTAATCTCCAGCTACTTTTTTAAAAAACTCAATTATTATCAC
>JASFBI010000040.1 GCA_030149595.1 Desulfobacterales bacterium | reverse complement strand
ATGAGACTTTCAACACGCTTAAAAATCAGGGCTACAATCTCGGACACAATTACGGGCTTGGAGAAAAACATCTCGCCGCAGTTTTTACCATGCTCATGATGTTGGCTTTTCTTGTCGATCAAACTCAGCAACTGTGCTGCGCTTTATTCCAGTCTGTATGGAAAAAGATCGGAAGCAAAATATCCTTGTGGGAAAGTATAAGATCTTGTTTTAAATGCTTCCTGATTGAATCAATGGAAATGCTATATAGGGCTCTGCTCTATGGCTTCAAGGCTCAGCCCCTGAAACAATTAATTGATACGTATGATACTTCATAATGTATCTGTTGCAGTTAGCGGCCATAAAGCGTTATCTCCGGTTAGACCCAGTAGACCGATAAATCGCTGCAGCAAAAAAATCTCGACGTGAGGTCTGATGGATAGCTATGTCCTTAAATCGGCGATTTAAATATTAGCGAGGCACACAGCGGATTTTACCACGGCATTTATGGTATATTTTGCTTTTTGGAGTATCTTTTCACATAAGCTAACTGGAAATTTATATGCTAATGAGAATATCCGCTTAAGAATGCCTTGCATCGGGAATTGCTGCATGCTCATAGACCATTGTAACTTTTGAAGCTGCTCTATCGACTGAGACATGACCTTCATTGGCTTTATGAACCTCACTGATTTCTTCATCATTGTAATTAAGCAGTGTTTTTAATATAAGATCGGTATGTTCTCCAAGGTCTGCTGGAGCATCAGGTGTTCCGGTAATAAGATCGCCATCTTCATTTGATAATCTGAAGAGAGATCCTACAGTTTTGTATTTTTCTCCTTTTAAATCCATTTCAACAAAAATTTTATTTTCAGCAACCTGGGGATCTTCTAATATCTGTTCAAAGTTTAAAATAGGTCCGCAGGCAATATCATTTTCATCACGAAGAAGTTTCACCCATTCATCTGTGGTTCTCTTTTTTAATGTATCCTCAAAAAGCCTGTCCAGGGAGTCTTTGTTTATTATTCTATCTGTAGGTGTTTTGTAAAGAGGGTCGGACAGTTTTTCCCCTAAACCAATTAAAGACATTACTTTTTCCTGATCAAGAGAAGCTATGGTTAAGTATCCGTCTATTGTGTCGTATATCCCGTATCCGGCACCTATTGGATGACGTCTTCCCTGAAGCCCAGGCTCATTGCCTGTAAGGAGATACTGCTGAAGCATTACCTGCTGCATAACAAGAAGGCCGTCTAAAAGGTTAACTTCAAGAGGCATTCCTTTTCCTGTTTTATTTCTCTCAATTAATGCAGCGAGAACAGACATCGTGGCGAAAATTCCACCCACCATATCAGCCAGAGCAATTCCGCCTGGAATAAGAGGGGCATGGCCCGGCTCTCCTGATATGCTTAGTATTCCGCTGTGTCCGCAGGCAATAATATCAAATGACGGGAATCCTATATACGGGCCTGTGTTTCCATAGCCGGATATATTGCATCTAATTATCCCGGGGTTATATTTTTTTAATGTATCAAAGTCATTTCCCATTCTCTCGGGAACACCAGCCCTGTAATTTGAGTAAACAATATCTGATTTTTTTACCAGATCATAAAAAGCCTGTTTCCCTGTTTCAGATTTTAAATCCAGAACCAGTCCTTTTTTATTTCTGTTAAGACCAATTAAATATGATTGTGAAACTGAAATTTTTGCTTCACCACCTCTCATCATCTCACCTTTGGGAGGCTCTATCTTAATGACTTCAGCACCCAGGTCTCCGAGAAGCATGGTCCCAAATGGACCTGCATGGGCCTGGGTTAAATCAAGAACTCTGATCCCGTGTAAGGGGCCTTTTGTTATGGGCATAGTTTAACTCCTTTGTTTATTTTATATGAAACTCTGTCCAACATGCCGTAATCATGAGAGTTTCTATTTTTGTTGTGGGCAAACTTAGACGAAAAATTCAGATCGGCCTCATGGTTGTTATTTAAAAATATGATTCTAATTATTTTGTATTATATTTTTTGGACTAATACTTAGGTCAGATTCAGGGTTTATTTTTAAAAACACTGTTCATACTTTTTTCAATTGAAAATTTTTATATGAAACTCTGTCCAACAAACCGTAATCATGAGAGTTTTAGTTACTTAGGAATTGGTCTCAGCATTGGCATAGGGAACGCTATTTATATTAAAAAATAATCTGTTGCTTTTGACAGTGAAAAAATTGTATTATCACAAATATTTAATATAAAGTTTAGAAAACAAATGTTTTTAAAAAACTTTAAGTTCAGTATGAGATTTTATTTATATATTAAAAGTATTTTTTTTATATATCTAACATCTTGGTTTCTGTCAAATAAATTTTTCCTGTTTTTTGTCAAATAAATTTTTTACGATTTTAATAAACTGGGAGCCTGTCCTGTATCTTTTACCAGGCTCAGTTCGCAACAAATCATGTAAGATATTACTTTTACGTTTTTTCATATAACCGGCATGGTAGATTTATCTGTCACAACGAAAATTGAAACTCTCGTGATTACGGTCTGTTGGACGGAGTTTCATATAAAAATGTATATGGGGGAAGCATACCAACATGTCTGATTATTTGTATTTGAGGCAGGAGCCTGCTCCTGGAATGCGGGTTTTGATGTTTAAAGGGGATTTAATAACATTCGTATTAAATCTTCCTGTGGAAAAAGCAGGCAAAGCATGGCTTCGCACAAATATAGGGCATGCTGAAATTAAGCGAAAAGAGATAATATTAAATGTGAGAGACGATGAACCGGTTTCCCATAGGGACTGTTTTGATATACCAATGAAATCAAGGGACAGTAAAACATTTTTTATTACTTTGCCCTTATCTGAAGTAGGACATTTTGAGGCTAAATGCTATTTTTTAAAAGAAGATGCAAAAATTCCTCTATGGCCAAAAGGGTTAAATACAGTGATTAATGTAGAACCATCTCATACCTGCTGTGCAAATATTATATACAATGCTTTTGTAAGGCAGTTTGGTAAAAATAAATCCGGTGGAAAAATAACTGATAAAAAAGATGTTTTGTACATAAGAGATTTAGATAAAAAAGGGTATACTGTAATTCCTGCATCCGGAACATTCAGGGATCTTGAAAAAGAGCTTGATTTTATAATAGGAACACTTGGGTGCTGTTATATACTTTTGCTGCCGGTTCATCCCACTCCTACAACATATGGAAAAATGGGAAGATTTGGAAGTCCCTATGCCTCCTTGAGTTTTACCATGGTAGATCCTGCTTTGACTGAATTTGATTCCCATGCAACTCCTTTGGAGCAGTTTATTGAGCTTATTGATGGAGTTCATGAAAGAGGCGGCAGGATTTTAATGGATATTGCTATAAATCATACTGGATGGGCAGCAGAACTTCATGCAGAGCATCCAGAATGGCTTGTGAGGGAGGAGGGCGGTCGCATTGAAATGCCTGGTGCATGGGGGGTTGTGTGGGCTGATTTAACAAAACTTGATTATGATAAAAAAGAGCTGTGGCAGTATATGGCAGGAATTTTTCTTGTTTGGTGTAAAAGAGGAGTTGATGGTTTCAGATGTGATGCAGGTTATATGATTCCCGTGGATACATGGAAATATATAATAGCTAAGGTAAGAGATCAGTATCCAGATACAATTTTTTTGCTTGAAGGTTTAGGCGGCGATATTTATGTGACGAGAAAAATGTTGAGTGATGCTAATTTTAACTGGGCATATTCAGAACTGTTTCAAAACTATAATAGAGATGAGATAGAATATTACCTGCCCCTATCTTTAAATATTTCAAAAGCAGAAGGTCAGATGATTAATTTTGCTGAGACTCACGATAACAATCGTCTTGCTTTGCGATCAATAGGATATGCTAAAATGCGAACAGCTATCGCAGCTCTTTTTTCAGACAGAGGCGGGTTTGGGTTTGTAAATGGAGTTGAATGGTTTGCCGTGGAAAAGATTGTGGTTCACCAGTCAAACTCTTTGAACTGGGGCAATAATGAAAATCAGGTGGATTATATAACCCGTTTAAATCATATGCTTTGTGTACATCCTGCATTTTTTGATAAAACAAAAATTAATCTCGTGCAGAAACAGAAGGGGGAGTATATAATTTTATTAAGGCATCATTTACCTACGGGTAAAAAGGTTCTTGTCCTTGCCAGTTTAAGTGAGACAGAATCGTTTCAATGTGTCTGGAATCCTGATTATGCAGGTATGAGGGGGCCTGTTTTTACAGATTTATTAACCTGTACATCAGTTTCTGCGACTGTAGCAGGGTACCATTATTCTTTGCAGCTTGAACCTCTTCAGGTTTTTTGTTTAACTGATGATAAAGATGATCTAAAGCTTTTGGAAAATTTTAAAAAAGAGCGGCCTTTTTTCTTAGATCATATAGAACGCCAGCGAATGAGAGCAAAGGTTTTAGAAATACAAGTCTTTTATCATGGAGTTTCTGATATAGAAGGTCTTGGTGTTGATACTGCTGCGAGAAAATTATACTCTGATCCTGCTCTTTTTTGCCAGGAGATGAATTTTCCGTCTTTAGATGATCGGGTTGTGAAATGGCAATGGCCGTATGATAAATTACGTCAGGTTATGATACCTGCTGGACACTTTATTATGGTAGAGTCAGACTGCTTTTTCCATGCAAAAATAGTAGACGGCGAAAAATGTATTAGGACTGAGATTGCTGGTAAAAAAGCAGACGGATGTTTTTTTGTTCTTTTTCTTCCTGTTGATATTCCTGACAAACATAAAACCTGTCAATTAGAACTTACTGTTTTTGAATCTTCATCTGTTGTAAAACATAATGGGCAGATTGTTTTTTTATCTTTGTGGGAAAATGCTGAAGTAAAAAAATATTTTTCCAGAAATGATATAAAGAGTGCCGATTTGGGTTATTTAGGGACAAATAGTATGGGAGGGATGCTTTTTTCCAATGTTTTATGGGGAGATCTTAAAAGCCGTTATGAGGCGTTGATTGCTGCAAATATGTCCCATGATTTTCCTGAAGAGAGATGGGTGATGTTTTCCAGATGTCGTGGATGGGTGCTTTATCAGGGATATTATCAGAAAATACATAAAAGTAGCAGTATAAAAAGTTTTACTTTTGATTATAACTCTTACGGGATTTGGCAGTACAGTATTCCTGCAGGCCAGGGAGAGAGTGTAAATTTAAATATAGGTATTAAAATGCTGCCCGGGAAAAATGCAGTGAGAATTGATTTTTACAGGGGGGTATCTACTGCTAATTCTGGTCTTATGGATGATTGTAAATCAATCAGGCTTGTTTTAAGACCGGACATAGAAAATCGAAATTTCCATGATGTAACAAAGGCGTATCTTGGTCCTGAAAATATATTTCCCGGCTGTATTAATCCATTTGAAAATGGTTTTTTGTTTGAACCAGATAAAAAACACACTTTAAAAATTATGGCATCTTCAGGAAAGTTTGTTGTGGAGCCGGAATGGGCATACCAGGTTTTTCGTGAAAATGAAGCAGAAAGAGGGCTTGATCCTGACTCAGACCTTTTTAGTCCCGGGTATTTTGCAATAGATATTAAAGGATGTGAATTAGTTACTCTTTTTGACCAGATTACAGGTGAAGGAGAATCTTTACTTGGGTGTGATGAATTTGGTTCAGATTGTTTTAAGGGTGTTGATAAGGCTCAAAATGTATCAAAATCAGTGAAAATAGAAGATGCTTTAAATTGTGCACTTGATCAGTATATTGTTTTAAGGGATGGCTTAAATACAGTTATAGCTGGTTATCCTTGGTTTTTAGACTGGGGCAGAGATACTCTTATTGTTGTAAGAGGCCTTATTGCCCTTGAAAAATTTGATTCTGCAAAACAGATTCTTGAAAAATTTGCAAAATTTGAGATCAAAGGTACTATCCCCAATATGATTTGTGGCAGTGATACAGGTAACAGGGATACTTCAGATGCTCCTTTATGGTTTATTATCTGTTGTATGGATCTTGTAAATAAGAAGGAGTGTTCTGATTTTCTTTTTTTAAAAATAGGTGAAAGAACTATCAGCGATATTATTATTGATATGGGGCATGCCATGTTAAATGGTATGGATAACGGTATAAAGGCTGATATGGAGTCAGGGTTAATTTTCAGCCCTGCTCATTTTACATGGATGGATACGAATTACCCTGCATGTACTAAAAGGGAAGGATATCCCATAGAGATTCAGGCTATGTGGTATGCTGTTTTATGTTTTCTTTCAAAAATAGATACTCAAGAACAGAAGTCTGCTTTGTGGTCTGATTTGAAGTTAAAGGTTAAGCGATCTATAAATGATCTGTTTTGGGACGACTCAAAAGGATATCTATCAGATTGTATCCATGCTGGTTACAATGTATCTGCTGCCAAAGGTCAAAAAGATGATGCCCTGCGGCCAAACCAGCTTTTTGCCATTACAATGGGAGCAGTTACAGATAAAAAAAAGTGTGAAAAAATTCTTGTTTCCTGTAAATCTCTTCTTGTACCTGGAGCAATAAGGACACTTGGTAATCGTTATGTGGATTATCCATTAAAAATTGAACACAGTGGTAATGTGTTAAATAACCCCCACTATCCTTATTGGGGGCAATATACGGGAGATGAAGATACGAGGAGAAAGCCTGCCTATCATAATGGTACAGCATGGACATGGGTGTTTCCATCTTTTTGTGAAGCATGGGTAAGTGTTTTTGGTAAAGATGGAGTAAGAACTGCTCTTTCATGGTTGTCAAGCAGCAGTATGCTTATAAATAAAGGGGTAACAGGTCATGTTCCTGAAATTGTAGACGGTGATTTCCCTCATACCCACAGAGGATGCTTTGCCCAGGCATGGGGAGTAAGTGAGCTGTTGAGAGTTTTATATGAAACTCTGTCCAACAAACCGTAATCATGAGAGTTTCTATTTTTGTTGTGGCAGATAAAGCTGCCATGTATGTTATACTGAAATAAAATAAATAAATTAAGCTTAATTTTTTCACGTAACACTTTTTTTGGGGGATGTTTTTATGAACAATATTCAAACATTTCAGGTTTTTCCGAAAGTACCTGAAAAGCTTGTTTTTTTAGAAAAACTTTTAAAGAATCTTTGGTGGAGCTGGCGTATTGATGCTGTGGAACTTTTTAGAAGAATAAATCCAAGACTTTGGGAGGAGTCTGGACATAACCCTATGTTTTTTTTAACACGTTTGTCCCAAAAAAGGCTTGAAGAACTCTCCTGTGATGAAGGGTTTATGGGACATCTAAACAGGGTTGAACAACTGTTTAACGGACAGGTTTTAAACGGGCTGCCTGAGTCAGCTCCTTTTAAAGTATATACTAGTCCCATTGCTTATTTTTCAATGGAATTTGGTATTCATGAGAGTCTTCCCCTTTTTGCAGGGGGGCTTGGAGTTCTTGCTGGAGATCATCTTAAGGCTGCATCAGATATTAAACTTCCTGTGGTTGGAGTAGGGCTTTTATACAGATTCGGATATTTTCATCAGGTTTTAAATCATGATGGATGGCAGCAGGAAACATATCCTGAGACAGATATATTTAATCTTCCTGTGACAAGAGCAAGAGGGATGTCAGGAAAAGAGGTCAGATTTGTGGTACAGGGTCCTGTCTGTGATATTCATGTTGTTGTATGGGAGGTTATGGTGGGGTGTGTCAAGCTTTATCTGTTAGATACAAATCTTGCAGAAAACAGTGAAGAAGCAAGGCAGGTAACTGACAGGCTCTATCCTGCAAATTCTGAAATAAGACTTGCCCAGGAAATAATTCTTGGTATAGGCGGGATGAAAGCCCTTGCTCTTTTGGGAATATTTCCTTCTGTTTGCCATATGAATGAAGGGCATTGCTCTTTTTTAAGTATTGAAAGAATAGCACAGGTAATGGAGAGATATTCGGTTGACTGTGAAACAGCAAGAGAGATAGTTAAATGTTCTAATGTTTTTACCACACATACCCCGGTTGCTGCAGGTCATGATGATTTTCCAAAAGAGATGGTAGTGCCTTGTCTGAAACCTTTTGAAAAGAGGTTGAATGTTTCAGAGGATGAGATGTTTTCCTGGGGAACAGTCGCTGGATCAAAACATGATAATGTTTTATCCATGTTTGTTTTGGGAATTAAAATGGCAAAAAATTGCAATGGTGTAAGTATGCTTCATGGCAGGGTTGCAAGGAAGATGTGGGCATATATCTGGCCTGGGCTGCCCGAAAAAGAGGTGCCCATAGGACATATAACCAATGGAGTTCATATGCCATCATGGATATCTATTGAAAATAGTATTTTATTTGAAAAATATATGGGGTCTGACTGGCATGTTAAATTATCTGATTTAAAATCAATAGACCGCATAGATCAGATTTACGATGAGGAGTTGTGGCGTGCAAGGGATATGGGCCGGTCCCGCCTTATAAGAGCATGCAGAACTTTAATGCTTAAAAGTTATACAAAAAGAAATGCACCAAAAGCTCTTATGAAACAGGTTGAATCTGTGCTGGATCCGGATATTTTAACCATTGGTTTTGCCAGAAGGTTTGCCACTTATAAAAGAGCTGACCTTATTTTACGTGATTTTGAAAGATTTAAAAAGATTATTTGCTCCAAAAAGTATCCTGTTCAGTTTATATTTGCCGGAAAAGCTCATCCAAAAGATAATGAAGGAAAAGAGCTTATCCGCCGTATAGTTGAGGTTGCAAATATTCCTGAATTCAGGAAGAGAGTTGTGTTTTTGGAAGATTATGATATTAATATTGCAAGATTTCTTGTACAGGGAGCTGATGTCTGGTTAAATACCCCGAGAAGACCTTTTGAGGCTTGCGGAACATCTGGCATTAAAGCTGCTGCAAACGGAGTCTTAAATGTAAGTGTGCTTGATGGCTGGTGGTGTGAAGGGTATAGCGATACCTGTGGATGGAGTATAGGTATGGAGCAGGAGTATTCTGATAATGTGTATCAGGATGACGTGGAGAGCAAGGCCCTTTATAATACTTTGGAAAATGATGTTATTCCCTGTTTTTATGATAGAGATTATGGAGATATCCCTTTAAGCTGGATTAAAATGATGAAGGAA
>JASFBI010000039.1 GCA_030149595.1 Desulfobacterales bacterium | reverse complement strand
CCTATGCTGCAGCAAAATTGTATGCATACTGGATAACAGTGAATTACAGGGAGGCGTACGGTATATATGCCTGCAACGGAATTCTTTTTAATCATGAATCACCCATCCGCGGAGAAACATTTGTAACACGTAAAATAACAAGAGCTCTTGCAAGAATCAGCTTGGATCTTCAGGATTGTCTTTCTCTTGGTAATCTTGATGCAAAAAGAGACTGGGGTCATGCAAAGGACTATGTTAAAATGCAGTGGCTGATGCTTCAGCCGGATAAACCTGAAGATTTTGTTATTGCCACAGGTGTTTCCCATTCTGTAAGAGATTTTGTGAATATAGCCGCAAGAGAACTTGGTATTGAAGTCTCTTGGAGCGGTTCCGGTATTTATGAAAAAGGATACGATATCAAGACAGGGAAAGTTATTGTTGTAGTAGATCCCAAATATTTCAGACCCACAGAAGTTGAAACTCTGCTTGGAGATCCTTCCAAAGCACAAAAAAAACTTGGCTGGGTCCCGGTTATTTCTTTTAAAGCACTGGTTGCTGAGATGGTAAAAGAGGATCTTAAAAAAGCAAAAAAAGATCACCTGTGTAAAACACACGGGTTTGAAGTATTTAGTTATAATGAATAAAAGGGGAAATAGATGGATCTGAATTCTAAAATATTTATAGCAGGGGGGAGAGGTCTTGTTGGTTCTGCCTTAATTCGTTGTTTGAAAAAAAAAGGTTATTTGAATATACTTGCTCCTGTTCATTCAGAGCTTGAGCTTATGGATCAAAAAGCTGTTTCTGATTATTTTCAGAAAGAGCAGCCTGAGTATGTTTTTCTTGCAGCTGCAAAAGTTGGCGGTATTTTAGCAAATAATACATTTTCTGCTGATTTTATATACACCAATCTTATGATTCAGAATAGTATTATTCATCAGAGCTTTGTACATAATGTAAAAAAACTTCTTTTTCTTGGTTCTTCATGTATTTATCCCAGAGCTTGTCCACAACCAATAAAAGAAGAGTATTTTATGACAGGTCCCCTTGAGCCGACAAATTCTGCCTATGCTGTTGCAAAAATAGCTGGAATTGAGATGTGCTGGGCATACAACAAACAGTATAATACCAGATTTATTCCTGTAATGCCTACAAATCTTTACGGACCTAATGATAATTTTGATCTTGAAACATCCCATGCTTTGCCTGCTCTTATCAGAAAATTTCATGAAGCTAAAAAAAACAGTCTAAAATCTGTTGTTGTATGGGGAACAGGTACGCCTAAAAGGGAGTTTCTTTATGTGGATGATCTTGCTGATATCTCTGTTTATATTATGCAAAGTTCAAAAGATAAACTGAACAAGAGTATCAGGTTATCTGACAAGCCTCTGGTAAATATTGGGACAGGAGTAGATGTTACTATATCTGAGCTTGCCCAAACAATAAAAGATGTTGTGGGTTTTGATGGCAGGATTGAATATGATTATGGTAAACCAGATGGAACTCCGAGAAAACTGCTTGATATAAGCAGACTCAAAAAATTAGGATGTTTAACTGAAGTTTCACTTAAAGATGGTATTTTAAAGACATATGAGTGGTTTGTAAAAAAAAGGTGAGGGGAGGAGGATGTAATATTTCCCTGATTTTTTATTTATCAATATATATTTATAATGATTGACTATTATAAATATAATTGATAGATAAACTGAAAATAGCATCTCTATATTTTCTGATACCTACTTAATATTTATAACTTCTAATATGATAAAAATATTTATAACTTTAACTGCGTTTTTATTTTCTGGTTGTAGCTCGTCAGGTTCTTTGCCTATTTTTAAAGTAAAACAATCTCTTTCAAACACTCCTACGTACAGTATTATATTAGAAGATATGAAGGAGGATGGTAATTTTATTGTTAGTTATTACCATAAATACCGTGTTGTTAAAGATAAAGATGGATATATTACAGAGTGGATGAAGGTTCCTGAAAAATATTATAAAAAAAATGCACAGTTTCTGGGAATGAGCCTTGTTACCAGAAAAGATAATGTATTTGAAAAAGCAGTGGCTCCTCCAGGTTATGCCTATGTTGGTGATTCAAGATACGGCAGTTGGAGAAATGATTCCCGGGGAGGATCTTTTTGGGAATTTTATGGTAAATACAGACTTTTTTCAGATCTTGTTGGAGGTTGGTACAGGCCTATTTACAGACATGATTATAACTCATATAGAGGCTATAGAAGTCAGGGACGTACTTTTTTTGGATCAAATAACCAGTATGGCAGTAACGGGAGTGTCGCAAGGCAGGCCAGACCATCTTTTTATCAGCGAAACAAGGCAAGACAGCAAAGCAGGAAAAGTTCATTTTCAAATAGAGTAAATCAAAGGGTTGGTCGCACGAAAACAAGTTTTCGTGGAAGATCAGGAGGATTTGGTAAATAACAATGAATTTTGACAATATTATAACAGCTTCTGTTCTTGTGACAGGATTTTATTTTATATTTTTTATTGGTAAGCTTGTTAATGATTTTCTTCACAAGGAATATAACCTAACTTACGAGCTTGTTGAAAAAGATAATCCTGCCATAGCATTATCAGTTGCCGGATATTATTTTGGACTTGTAATCAGTATAGGCGGTGCTTTGGCGGGCCCGTCTTTGGGGATTATAGATGATATTATGGATCTTTGCATCTATGGTTTTTTAAGTATTGTTTTGCTTAATATATCATGGTTTTTGTGTGATAAAATTATTTTATATAAATTTAAAATAAGTGATGAGCTTTTAAGGGATCAAAATCAGGGTACAGGGGTGGTGTCATTTGGTGTTAGTGTTGCATCCGGGCTTGTTATCTTCGGAGCTGTTTCAGGTGAGGGTGGAAATATCTGGACAGCTATAGTGTTTTGGGCCATAGGTCAGTTTATACTGCTGATTTCTGTATTTCTTTACAATATGATAATCCCTTATGACTTACACGATGAAATAGAAAAAGATAATGTGGCAGCAGGTGTTTCTCTTGCTGGAGCCATAATCTCCATGGGTATTATTGTTGGAATAGCAGCTGAAGGTGATTTTCATTCATGGTCAGAAGACCTTGTAAAATTTATTTCTATTACTTGCTTAGGACTTGTTATAATGCCTGTTATTCGTATATTAACCGATAAAATATTACTACCTACTGTTAAATTAAGTGATGAAATAGCTGCTCAAAAGATTCCTAATATTGGTGCTGCTTATATAGAAGCACTCTCATATATTGCATCTGCATTTGTAATTACCTGGTGTGTATAGATTTACGGAAAAAAACAGAGGTTTTATCCTCAAAACATCAATTTTTGCAACAGGGTGTGCAGGTATTGTTGCAGAATTTGTTCTTTCTACCCTTGCAACTTACTTGATAGGGGATGCGATTTTTCAGTGGGCTCTTATTATGTCTGTAATGCTTTTTGCCATGGGGGTGGGAAGCCGTTTAAGCCGTCTTTTTACTGTTAACCTTCTTGATTCTTTTATCCTCGTAGAGCTTTTTCTTTCTGTTATTTGTGCCTCTTCTGTTGTTATAGCCTATGGTTTGTTTTCAAATATAGTATATCCCGGTATTGTAATATATGTTTATGCTTTTATTATAGGGCTGTTAATAGGTCTTGAGATACCTATGGTTACAAGGCTTAATAACTCTTATGAACAGCTAAGAGTTAATATTTCAGGTGTTCTTGAAAAAGATTATTATGGATCCCTTTTAGGCGGTCTTTTTTTTGCATTTATTGCTCTGCCTTATCTTGGATTAAAATATACGCCTGTGATTTTAGGCACAATAAATCTTATTGTGGCAAATATGCTGATCTGGTTTTTTTATCCACTTATAAAAAAGCCTGTAAAGGTGACTGTTTTATCACTGTTTTCCTTTTTATTAATTATTGTTATTTCTGTTTTTGCCAGTGATATAATAATTTATGGTGAACAAAAACAGTACCGTGATAAAATTATTTTATCAAAGCAGACACAATACCAGAAAATTGTTATAACAAAATGGAAAGAATTTTACTGGCTGTATATTAATAAACAGGAACAGTTTTCAACATATGATGAAGAAAAATATCATGAACCTTTGGTGCATCCTGCAATGAAGATTTCACCTGATGTAAGTAGTGTTCTTGTTTTAGGTGGTGGTGACGGACTTTGTGCAAGAGAAATATTAAAGCATAAAAAAGTACGTAAAATAACCCTGGTAGATCTTGATCCTGAAATGACTGTGTTGTCTCAAACAGATCCTGTTATGTTAAAAATAAATAAAAAATCCATGATTAATGATAAGATTGAAATAATAAACAGCGATGCTTCAAAATATATTAAAAATTCGCAAAGTCTGTATGGTGTAATTATTGCTGATTTACCTGACCCTGACTCTATAGATCTTATGCATGTTTATTCAAGAAGTTTTTACATGCATATAAAAAAACATCTTATAAAAGGAGGGGTCTTTGTAACACAGGCCACAAGTCCTTATTTTTCAAAAAAAGCATTTTTATGTATTTTAAAAACTGTAAGAGCTGCAGGGTTTACTGCAATTGCATATCATAATCAAATTCCAACCATGGGAGAATGGGGCTGGGTTATAGGGATAAATATTAAAAGCAGAGTTGAAGCTGATCTTAAAAAACAAATTTTAACTATTGCCTTTGATGATATTAAAACAAAATTTATAAATAGAAATGCAATGATATCAATGGTTAATTTCGGAAAAGGAATATTAGACAGTGATCCTTGCGGGATTATTAAAGTTAATACCGAAATTAACCCTGTCTTATATAGATATTATACAAGCGGTACATGGGAAATGTATTAAATCATGTTGCTTACCATAAAATTGTTGTTGTCATGATTATGTATGTCATGCGTGACACCTATTTCATAATGTATTATGTCTGAATTTTCAACTTCCTTACACCATATAACTTCAGCCTGATAATCACGACTCATTTTTTTGTGTGTATTACATTTTGAATTTGTTTCAACTTTTATATAAATATTACATCCTATTTTTAAAGGAGCAGTTGATTTAAAATAGATCCCCTTTGAACTGTAATTGTACATTGTTGCATAATAATATTCATGTTTTCTATTGGTAGTATAAATAACAGGGGCATTGACAGGGTGTCTTTCGCATAAACGGCGTTCATTTTTTTGTGTCATAATAATATCCTTTGTGATATTTTAAGTAGTTGAATAAAACTCTATCACAAACTCGGCAAAATATTTTATATGGAACTCCGTCCAACAGAGCGTAATCATGAGAGTTTCAATTTTCGCTGTGGCAGATAAATCAGCCATGTATGTTATATGAAAAAGATGTATTAATTTTACATTCTATTATGTAAATATAACACTATTATATAATAGTAATTAAAAGTGAGTATAATAAAATATATTTATTGTGTCAAATAGTATTTTTTTGATAAAAAAATACTTTCGACAGGCTGTTACAGAATAAAAATTTTTTCAAGTTCAAGGAAAAAAAATAAATTTATTTTTTAACGCAGAAATTGGACAAAGTAGTGTTTTGTAACAGCCTGTCGAGCAGGGGGGGTATTGTCAGGAGAGTTAAGATGTTATTTTGAAAACAGCATCAAGTGCAAAAAAATATCCATCAACTCCTAATCCGGCAATCTGACCTGTGGCTATGTCAGAAATCATGGATTTATGCCTGAAAGGTTCTCTTTTATAGATATTTGACAGATGGATTTCTATAACAGGAATATTCAAAATTAATATTGCATCTCTAATGGCAATACTTGTATGGGTAAAAGCAGCAGGATTTATAATAAGACCGGAGACTTCTCCAAAAGCCTCATGTATTTTTTCAACAATTTCCCCTTCGTGGTTTGATTGAAAGGTTTCAACAGCTAATCCCAGTTTTTTACCTTTTTGAACTAATTTTTTGTTTATTTCAAAAAGAGTTTCAGAACCATAAATTTCAGGTTCTCTTTTTCTTAACATATTTAAATTAGGGCCATGAATAACAAGGATTTTTTTTACCATTATTGTCTATTCCCTGATAATTACCATTTACTTTTAAGTTTTGTTATTGTCTCTTTATAGTTACTGCTTTTGAAAATAGCTGAGCCTGCTACAAAAACATCTGTTCCAGCATGGGAAATTTTTTGTATTGTTTTTTCATTTACTCCGCCGTCTATTTCAATTAGTGTCGGGAGGTTTTTTTTGGTAATCATGGTTTTTAAGGCTTTAATTTTTTCTATGGTATTGGGAATAAATGATTGTCCTCCAAATCCAGGATTAACACTCATAATAACTACAAAATCCAAATCTTCTAAAACCCATTCAAGTGTGTTTATTGGTGTTGCAGGATTCAGAGCAACTCCAGCTTTAATATTTTTTTGTTTAATTAATTGTACTGTTCTGTTTAAATGAGTGGTTGTTTCATAGTGTACAGATATGCAGTCTGCTCCTGCATCAATAAATTGATCAATATATTGATCAGGATTTTCAATCATAAGGTGAACATCAAGGCAAAGATCAGTAACTTTATTTGAAGCTTTTATGATTTCAGGGCCTATGGTGAGATTTGGTACAAAATGACCATCCATAACATCAAGGTGTATCCAGTCTGCCCCGGCTTTTTCAACACTTTTAATCTCTTCCCCTAATTTAGAAAAATCAGCTGATAAAACAGACGGTGCTATTAATTTCATATAATCTCCAGAAAAAAGCTGTGTTTACAACAGATTTATATAAAAGTTAGCCTAAACGACTATAATCATTGAGCTTTTATTTTTTGTTGTGGCAGGTGCGAATAATCATGCACCGGCCATGCCGGTTATAAAAATCTGTTAAAAAATATCTGAAAAATAGTTATCCTATAAGTTTTTAATATGCAACTAAAAATTGACTGTAAGGTAAAACAGTTTCACAGGTTCTTGTTTTAAAATGCATCATAGGTTTTTGTTAAAACAAGCTCATCGTCTATATAAACATAGAGTATAGTGTTGGCATTTTGAGGAATAAAAACCCAAACATCTTTATCTGGTTTTATCATTTGATCAACTATATCAATTACAGTGCCGTAAATCTTTAGTTTTATTTTGATATGATTTTTTATAAACCCCGGCATGTTTTTGTATTTGTAGAACCAGACTCCATGGGTACCGTCAAAGGAAGCTGGGTATTTTTTCTCTGTTTTTCGGTTTATGATAAGGTCTACCTGTTGTTTTTTGAAAATTCTATGTCCCTGTGCTGGTTTTTGCTCTGTAATAACATTATATGGTCTGTCTTTAAAATAGGATGATGATATTTTGCCAAGGGACAGGCTGTATTTGTCAATAAGCCATACAGCATCATCAATAGATAATCCTGAAAGATCGGGCATTTTTATGGCAATGGGTCTTGGACCTAAGCTTACAAGGAAATTTATGCAGGTATTTTTATATAACAGGGTTTTTGGTTCGGGCTGTTGTGATATTATAAAATTTTTATTAAAAGAGTTACTGTAGGTATATGAAATATTTTTAATACACATGTCATTTTTTTTTATAATTATTTGAGCCTGATCTATATGTATATTTTTTAGATTAAAAAGAGTTATTGTATATGCTCCCTTTGATACTGTTATTTTAATCTCTCTTCCTTTTTTTATTTCAGATCCTGGTGCAGGTACCTGCTCTATAACTATTCCTTTTAAATATGAGTTGCTGAATTTTTTATCTTTAATTTTAACATTAAGGTCTATACCTGAAAGTATTTCAAGGGCATAGACAGTGTCTTTACCAATAAGATCGGGTACAACAATACTGCTTTGGTTTTTTATTAAATATGAGAATGTAATATATGCAATGCTTCCTATACCAACTATCAAAAGTATAAATAAAGCTGAATATTTTATAAATTTATTAAACATATTTTTATTATCTGTATTTGTAAATATTTGATTTTAGAGTTATAATAAACATAATTCCTAATAAATTATTAACTTATTATTCATATAACATACATGGCAGATTTATCTGCTACAACGAAAATTGAAACTCTCGTGATTACGGTCTGTTGGACAGAGTTTCATATAAAATAGCAAGAAGCAAATGAAAATTTGTTAAGTTATTTCACTTTATACCACAGGAGTTTAAAAATGGTTAGTGCAGTAAAAAAAATTAGAATTGGAGACCTTGCTGTTCAATCCAACTTAATATCTAAAAAGCATATCAGTATAGTATCAGGGAAGCAAAAAATAAACAAATCCCGTTTTGGAAAGATATGTCTTGATGAAAAGTATATTGATGACGAAAATCTGGCAAAACTTACTGCTATACATTTTGGGTATGAGTATGTTGATCTTAAAGATTATGATTGTGTAGAGTTTATGAATTTAATACCCCTTGATGTAATGAAGAAGTACCTGTTTCTTCCTTATCAGGTAAATGAAAAAGAATTAAAAATAGCAATTACAGATCATGAAAACAGCATGTTTATTAGTGATTACCTCGATATGCATTATGACCGCCAGGTTTTTCTATCAATATCCGGTGAAGAGAAAATCAGGGAGATTTTAAAAAAGCTGGAGATTTTAAAAACAGACGCCCTTGAAGGCGTTTGGGATGATATGCGTTTGCCTATCCTGAAAGAGACTGAGGACGGGAAAGATATAATTAATTATGAGACTATAACAGCAGAAGAGAGTCCTGTTGTAAAACTTATTGATTCTACTATAATAGATGCCTTAAACAAAAGAGTCAGTGATATTCATTTTGAAACTTCTGAAAATGGTATTTTAATACGCTATAGAATAGATGGAATGCTTTATCAGGCAGCAGAGCCTTTTGATGAACATTATAAAAGTTTGATAGTATCAAGAATTAAAGTAATGTCAGAGCTTGATATTTCAGAAAAAAGAGTTCCTCAGGATGGACGTTTTAAACTTAAAGTTATGGGGAGAAAAGTTGATTTCAGAGTTTCAGTGGTTCCTTCGGTTTTTGGAGAAAATGTTGTTATCAGAATATTGGATCATGAAACTCTGGCCATAAATTCAGAAGAGATTCAGTTGAAATCAATGAATCTTCCTAAAAAGGATTTTGATGTTTTAAAAAGAATGATTTATGCACCATATGGTATG
>JASFBI010000364.1 GCA_030149595.1 Desulfobacterales bacterium | reverse complement strand
GTTTTTATAGTCCATATCAAAAAAATACTGGGCAAGCATGCTGCTGTCTGTACAGTTTTTTGATGAGCAGTATGTAATTACAGGTGTTGTTTCATTATGGTTTAACATGAAATTTTCTATATAATCATAAAAAACATATACAGGTATATTAACAGCACCCTGTATATGACCTTCAATATATTGTGATTTAGGTCTTGCATCTACAAAGACAGCTGATTTTTCCTCAAAGATTTTTTTTGTATCAGAAAGGTTTAAAATCTGAATGTTTTTATTTACAGAAACATCTGTTTTTTTAATAAAGTCATTTTTTTTTGCAAAAAGAGTTATTTTGTTTGGTGAAAAACAGTTTACTGTAAAAGATAGAAATAAAATTACTAAAACAAGTATTAATAACTCTTTAGCAAGAACTTTAAAATCTGATTTCATTATTGCATCTATGCTTTTCTAATTTGCAAGCTCTTTATGAAAAGATTGAAGCTTTTTTAGTTTATTATATTTTAAAGCAAGATCTATCCAGTTTTCAAATAAATTGTGCAGCTTATCATTTTTTGTTTTGTCTGTATCTGCTGCTTTTTCTTCTGATTCTGATAAAAGCATAAGAATTTCGTTATCTTTTTCCCCATGGTTTACGAGATATTTACAAATATCTATAGCGTTTAGATAATATTTTTGAGATGCATATAGTTTTGCCATGGTTTTTGTACAAAAATCAGGTTTGTTATCCATTTTTAAATTCCTTGTTCCATTGACAGGCTGTTATAAAACCAAACAAAATATTTTTTATGTATATAGTTTAAAACCTGCATTTTGTAGCAGCCTGCCGGTTAATTTATTTGCCTGAACTGTAATATTATCTCATCTGGCATAACCATTCCAAGTTCCTTGCGGGCTATATTTTCAATAAAGACAGGATCATCTTTAAGGCGGTTTATTTTCGAGTATAAGTTAATATTGGTTTGATTTAAAGTTTTTTTTTTGAGTAAAAGTTTCTGCTTTACTTTTATCAGGTGCTGCATTTCCATGTAACCATTGTCTCCGTATATAATAAAAAGTAACATAAAGAAACTCAAAAAGCATATTGTATAAAATGTTATTTTAGATTTATTAAACATGTTTTTTATCTATAGTTTTAAAAGAAAAAGAGTGGGTTTATGTTTTTTTAAAACTCTCCCAAAAAAAGCAGGTCTCTTTTTTGTTGATTAAAAAAGATAATGCAGCAAACAGTCCTGCACTGAAAAATATTGATGACAGTAATTTTACAGTTAAAATAAATGTATTTGTATCTTGTGGGACAAAAATAATATCTTTAATTAAAAACAGTGCTGTTCCCATTATTATAGAACAAAAGATCATTTTGCAAATAGAAGACATTATATTTTTATTTTTCAGTGATATTTTTTGAAAATTTAATGATGTTAAGAGTAAAAGTGTATTTATTACAGAAGATAGGGATGCAGCAAGGGCTATGCCGTTGTGTTTCATGGATTTTGTCAGGAGAAAACATAAAACTATATTTGATATAATAGAGATTAAACCTGCAAAAAAAGGAGGTCTTGTACTGTTTAATGCGTAAAATACAGATGCCAGTATTTTAGATATTGAAAATGCAAATAATCCTGCACTGTAATATAATAGTGCAGAGGATGTTAGTTTTGAAGCAGCAGGATTAAACTCTCCGTGTTGAAATAAAAGCCTGACTATTGGTTCCCTTAGTATTATAAGACCTGTTGATGCTGGAATTATTGCAAACAAAGTGAGTTTTATGCATTGGGAAAGTGAATTTGAAAATCCGGTATAATTTTTCAGGCATGCGTATTCTGAAAGAACAGGAAATGTTGCAGTAACAGTTGAATTTGTAAATATTCCCAGGGGAAACTGCATTATTCTATCTGCAAAATAGAGGTATGATACAGAACCCTGCTGAAGGGTTGAGGCAAATATTATTCCTATAAAGATATTAATCTGGTATACAGCAGATCCGAGTGTGGCAGGCAGCAGCATAACCCATGCTTTTTTTAGTTCAGGATGGAAAAAAGGGGTCTTTTTTGGAAAACAGAGTCCTTTTTTTATAAGATGTGGAATCTGGATGCCAAACTGTGCAATACCTCCTGCTACAACACCAATACAGAGGCATGTTAGAACTGTTTTTTTATTG
Source organism: Desulfobacterales bacterium (assembly GCA_030149595.1). GTDB lineage: Bacteria > Desulfobacterota > Desulfobacteria > Desulfobacterales > DAOWNP01 > DAOWNP01. Next base: position 834 of record JASFBI010000364.1, on the reverse strand, counting down.
GAAAATATTAAAGAGCCTCCTGTTATAGAGACAAGCAGTAATATGTTGAAAATAGATGGTGCAAGGGCAGGGCTAAGAAAATGTCCGGAAGCATTTAATATTGCCATGCTAAGTGCACTAAGACCGATAAAAAACATATAAGGCAGCATTGTTTGTAAAAGAGACACGGTAAGGGTAAATTTTTCGGGATTATTTGAAAATCCAGGAGCAATTAAATTAACAATTAGAGGCGAAAATAAAATTGCCAGGATAATTATAATAATAAGTACTGTGGATAAAAATTTAAATGATGTACTGGCAAGTTCAAAGGCTTTTGTTTTATTATGATTTGTGATATGTTTTGAAAAAAGTGGAACAAAAATGCTGATTAATGATCCTTCGGAGAAAAGTTTGCGCATAAAATCAGGTATTTTAAATGCCACAAAAAATATGTCTGAATAAAGACCTGCTCCTAAAAAAAAGGCAATTGCAAGATCTCTTGTAAAGCCTAATATACGGCTTGCAAGTGTACCGGGGAAACTGGGGCACGCAACCTCACAGCCCATGAACACCACGGCATCCGGTTGCCACTTATCGGGCAGATCCGAAATGGCGGACGGCTTTAAATACGCCATATCAATCCCCTTTTCCGCCATCACCGTCTCCATCATGGGGTTGATTTCTTGGGCCGGAGCACTCCCGGCACTTTCAACTTCAAACCGGTCGCCGGCCATTTTCCGGGCGAAGGCCGCGGCCATCTGGCTTCGACAGGCATTTTCACGGCAAACAAAAAGAACTTTTTTCCGGTTTAAGAAAGGCGTTGTCAAGCTCCTTGCCTTCGCCCTGGCCTCTGCC
>JASFBI010000363.1 GCA_030149595.1 Desulfobacterales bacterium | reverse complement strand
TTGTAAAAAAAACAGATGAAATTAATATAACAAACAAGGGTAAATGTTTCATATTTTTTTAGCCTGTATACAGGGAATTTTGATATTTAATATGTTGTATATGAAAGTTCGTATAAATGACTATAATTATTGAACTTTCATTTTTCGTTGTGGCCGATAAAGAATAATCATGCTCCGGCTATGCCGGTTTATATGAAACTCTGTTCAACAGACAGTAATCATGAGAGTTTCAATTTTCGTTGTGGCAGATAAATCTGCCATGTATGTTATTTAAAAAGTATAAAAGTTGTTGCTACTGATTACCAAATCCATTTTGCCCGCCGCAGTCAGGACACTCCCATGTAATTCCATTACAGGTCATTCCCCATATATTTTCATTCATGCAGTTTTGACAGATGGAGAAACCACACCTGCACCTCCAGCAAAAAGTAAAATGTAAATTACAACAATAACAGGGTTTTTGTCTGGCTTTTCTTTTTTTTTCTCTATATGATGTCATTTTTAAATTATTTGTCATAGGTAGCTGATTATTTTTTAAAAAATTTAAGTTTTCTTTTAAAATATTACATGCTAATAAATGTGTCAACTTCTCTTAAACCTTATTTTACAATTAATGATAAAATTATGAAAAAAAAAAAAAACTCTTTATCTGATAGATGGTACTGCATATGTTTACAGGGCTTACCATGCCATAAGATTTCTTACTAATTCAAAAGGTTTTTCCACAAATGCTGTTTTTGGATTTACCAGAATGCTTTTAAAGTTTTTAGAAGATAAAAAAGCAGAATATGTTATTATGTTTTTTGATGTAAAAGGGCCTACTTTCAGACATGAAATGTATGATGAGTATAAGGCGAACAGACCGCCCATGCCAGATGATCTATCTGCTCAGATACCTTATATAAAAAAAATTACAAAAGCCTATAATATACAGATTATTGAAAAAGCAGGATATGAGGCAGATGATCTTATAGGATCTTTTGCAAAAAAAGCAGAAAAAGAAGGTTTTTTTGTTACCATTGTTACAGGGGATAAAGATTTTGTTCAACTTGTCACAGAAAATATTATAATACTTGATACAATGAAGGACAAAATCACAGACAAAGATACTGTACAATCTGAGTATGGAGGTCTTTTACCTAAACATATAACAGATATTATGGGACTTTCAGGAGATACTGCAGATAATGTTCCCGGGGTACCTGGGATTGGAATAAAAACTGCGATATCCTTGATAAAAACATATGACTCCATTGATAATATTTATGAAAACATAGATAAGGTAACCGGTAAAAAGCGGCGTGAAAATTTAGAAAAATATAAAGATCAGGCATATTTAAGTAAAAAACTTGTAACCATTGTAAAGGATGTCTCTTTTGAAACAGATTTATTGTCCTGTAAACCAGGGGAACCGGATAATGAAAAATTATTCGAACTGTTTGATGAGTTAGAGTTTAAAAATCTACAGCAGACAGTTTTAAAAACAACAGATCTTTCTAAAAAAGAGTATAAAGGAATATTTAATAAAGAAGACTTAAACGATCTGGTAAAATATTTAAAAAGTGCTGAAATAATCTCCATAGATACAGAAACCACATCAAAAAACCCTGTGCTTGCTGAGATAGTCGGTATTTCTGTGGCAGTAAAAGAGAACGAGGCATTTTATATTCCCTTTGGTCATGATTATGAAAAATCACCTGCTCAACTTTTAAAAGAAGATGTGTTAGACAGTTTAAGACCTGTAATAGAAGATGATAAAATAAAAAAAGTAGGTCAGAATATTAAATATGACATGATGGTGTTTTCTAAGTGTGGAATAGAGATGAAAGGTACTTTTTTTGATACAATGGTGGCATCTTACCTTATAAATCCCTCGGCAAGAGGCCATAGCTTAGATAAAATTGCCATGAATTTTTTAAATCATAAGACAATTTTATATTCTGATGTTGCAGGTACTGGAAAAAAAGAGATCTGTTTTTCAAAAGTGGATGTAAATACTGCTGTAACTTATGCCTGTGAAGATGCAGATATCTGTTTAATGGTATATAAGATTTTATCTGAACAGATAAAAGAGCATTTAATGGATGATCTTTTAAATAAGGTTGAGATGCCCCTTGTGTCTGTACTTTCACGTATGGAGTTAAATGGTATATCTATTGATAAAACAAGTCTAAAAAAACTTTCAGTGGATTTTTCAGAAGAGATTTCAGATATTGAAAAAAGTATATATAAACTTGCAGAAGAAGAGTTTAATATAAAATCATCACAACAGTTGAGCTATATTCTTTTTGAAAAACTGAAACTTCCGGTTTCTAAAAAAACAAAAAAGAAAACTGGATATTCAACAGATATTGATGTTTTGACAAAGCTTGCACCCCAGCACGAACTTCCTGAAAAGGTTTTACGTTACAGAACTCTTGTTAAGTTAAAAACCACATATGTTGATTCACTGCTTAATATGATGAATCATAAAACAGGAAGGATTCATACTTCCTATAATCAGACAGTTACGGTAACAGGCAGACTCAGCAGTTCAAAGCCTAACCTGCAGAATATTCCCTCAAAAGGAGTTGATGGCATAAAAATAAGAAGTGCTTTTATTCCTGAATCAGGATGGAAACTTGTGGCATTTGATTATTCCCAGATTGAACTTCGTATACTGGCACATTGTTCAAATGATAAAATTCTTGTGGAATCTTTTAAAAATGATGAGGATGTTCACTTAAGAACTGCATCAGAAATTTTTAATGTTCTACCTACATTTTTAACAAAAGAGTTAAGAGCACAGGCCAAAACAATTAATTTTGGTATAATATACGGTATGAGTTCCTATGGCCTTTCAAAAACTTTGGGAATATCACGCAAGATGGCAAAAAATTATATTGAAAATTATTTTTTGCGTTATAAAGGTGTAAAAAATTATATAGATAAAATAGTAGAAGAGGTAAAAAAGACAAAAAAGGTGAATACTCTTCTCGGAAGAGTAAGGTATCTTTATGATATAGACA
>JASFBI010000362.1 GCA_030149595.1 Desulfobacterales bacterium | reverse complement strand
AATTTAAGCCCAACGCCGTAATTGGAAAAAATGGCGGTTTTCGTTCGGGCACTAACTATGCAGCAGCAGATAGATTCACAGCACAGACCTTGAATTCAGGTATTTTTGAAACAGGGTCTAAAGCTGCATTGGTAAGTATATTTGCAGCAGATTCAGCAAAATGAAACGGAATAAAAATAGTTCCCTGTTTAGGTTTTTCAGATATTTTGAGTTTCGCTTTGATCTCTCCTCTTCTTGAAGCAACCTTTACAATGGAATTATCTTTCAGGCTTAATTTTTTTGCATCATCTGAGGAAATTTCAACAAAGTTTTCAGGGGCCTGTTCGTTTAATCCGTCTGTTTTTCTTGTCATGGTTCCTGTATGATAGTGATAAATAATTCTGCCTGTTGTTAAGTACAGCGGATATTTATCATCTGTCTGTTCAGCCGGAGCTACAAAGTCAATAGCATGAAACAGTCCTTTTCCCCTTGGAAACTGATCCATATGTAAAATAGGTGTGCCAGGATGGTTTTCATCGGGACATGGCCAGTGCAGGCCTTCATTTTCAATGCGCAGGTAGCTTATACCTTTGTAAGATGGCGTAGTAATTCGTATCTCATCCATAATATCTTCGGCACATTTATAGTCCATGGTATAACCCATTTTTTTGGCAACTCCGCAGAGAATTTCCCAGTCAGTTTTTGCACTTCCAGGAGCATTAACAGCTTTTCTGATTCTTTGAACTCGTCTTTCAGTATTGGAAAAGGTACCATCTTTTTCAGCAAAACAGGCTGATGGAAAAACAACATCTGCAACTTGTGCAGTTTCAGTTAGAAAGATATCCTGAACCACCAAAAAATCAAGATTATCAAAACTTTTTTTAGCATGATTTAAGTCAGGATCTGAAACAAGCGGGTTTTCACCCATGATATACAGGGCCTTTACTATTTTATCATGGGCCATGGGTACCATCTGGGTTGCAGTTAAACCTGGTTTGTCTGAAAGGTCCTTTACCCCCCATAACTCTTCAAGTTTTAGTCTTGCATCTTTGTTTGTTACGGGCTGGTATGCTGTAAAAACATTGGGAAGACCTCCCATATCACATGCACCCTGGACATTATTCTGGCCGCGCAAAGGATTTACACCTCCGCCCCGTATTCCTAAATATCCGCATAACATGGAGAGGTTTGCAAGGGATTTTACATTGTCAGTGCCTGTAGTATGCTGGGTTATACCCATGCAGTAGATAATGCAGCCTGCTTTTGCCTTTGCAAAAAGTTTTGCAGCAGATATAATGTCAGATGCTTTTATTCCTGTTATTTTCTCAACATATTCAGGATTAAATTTTTCTACAACTGCCTTTAACTCTTCAAAACATTCGGTTCTTTTTTCAATAAAATCTTTATTATGGAGATTTTCTTTAATAATAACATGCATAAGCCCGTTTATCCATGCAACATCAGTTCCGAGATTAGGCTGCATATATTGATGGGCAAATTCAGAAAGCTTTATTTTTCTTGGATCTACAAGCAGTAATTTTGCTGTTTTTTTTGTAAATGAACGTTTAATAAAAGAAGATAAAACAGGATGATTTTCTGTTGTATTTGAACCAGTAACCAGAACAACATCAGCATCTTCTAAATCTTTGATGGAATTTGTCATTGCACCACTTCCAAAAGCTGCGGCCAGACCGGCCACTGTGGAAGAGTGTCAGAGACGTGCACAATGATCTATATTGTTGGTTTTTAATACTGCCCTGCAAAATTTATTGGCAATATAGTTTTCTTCATTTGAAAATCTGGCTGAAGTAAGAACTCCTATGCTGTCAGAACCATGATTTTTTTGTATCTCTTTTAGTTTATCTGCAACAAGACCAAAAGCCTCTTCCCATGAAGCTTCTCTAAAATTACCATCCTCTTTTATAAGAGGGGTTGTAAGTCTTTTAGGAGACTGGATAAAGTGAAAGCCGAATCTTCCTTTAACACAGAGGCTGCCGTAGTTTGGAGCAGCATTTTCTACTCCGGTTACTTTGACAACCTTGTTGTCTTTAACATGGAGATATATCTGGCATCCAACTCCGCAGTAGCTGCAGGTTGTTTTTATTTTTTCTGTTTCCCATGGTCTTGTAGTATATCTTATGTCTTTTTCTACAAGAGCCCCAACAGGACATGCCTGAATACATTCGCCGCAAAAAACGCAATCGGAATTTTTTAAATTATTATCTCCCGGAGTTACAATCTTGTTTATTTCTTTATTATCACTAAAACCAATAGCGTTGTTTACCTGAATCTCTCTGCATGCTTTAACGCATTTTCCGCACATTATACATCTTGAAAAATCTCTTACAATAAAAGGGTTTACATCTTCTATGGGATATACTTTATCAAAACCTTTAACGTCTGGATCACCGGTAACCTGATACTGGTAGGCCAGATCCTGCAGTCTGCAGTCTCCCCATACAGGGCAAAGCTCATCTGTTTTATCCTCTTTATGAACTTTTAACTGAAACTCTGTCCAGCCGCTGCTGCTTGTACCGCATATGGCACAATTGTGGTTGCCAGATGATAAAAGGGATTTAAGTGTGGCTTTTCTGGATTTAATAACCTTTGCTGATTCTGTGTGAACGGTCATGTTGCTTTTGGCAAGAGTTGTACAAGAAGTAGCAAGATCTGTTTCACCTTCAATTTCAACAACGCATATATTGCATGAACCGGTTGGAGTTGTATTTTTAAGATGGCAGAGGGAAGGAATCTCAATACAATTTTTTCTTGCAACGGTAAGAACTGTTTCCCCTTGTTCAAAAGAGAAAAAATTTCCGTTTATACTAATTTTATTTAGGTTATTCATTATTTTTTTATTAAACTCCTTTTTAAAAAGTCTAAAAACGTTTCCTTAAACCTTATTTTTAACCCTTTTAAAGATTATTTGTTTTTTTAAAATACAAATGATAATCTATATTTAAAAAAATGTTTTTTGTCAAATACAGAATTTTAAAGTTGTGTAAATATTTTTACATTTTTGCTATTTAGTGTTTGA
>JASFBI010000361.1 GCA_030149595.1 Desulfobacterales bacterium | reverse complement strand
CTTTTTTGGTTATATTTATTTTACTCCTCAGTGCAGGCTTATTTGCCATAATTTCTCTTATAAGTAAGTCCATCTCAAAATCTGCCATTCAGCTTCTTGATCTAACATCCCCTATAAGCAATAGTTATTTAACCAAAGAGATTGATATTAAACAAAATGATGAAATGTGTTCCATAGGTAAGAACATTCAAACAATGTCATCTAATCTGTCTTCCATGTTTATGGATATTAATAAAAAAATTAAAGCCCTTGGTGAATCATCAAAAGAACTCTCTGATATTTCCAATAATATGGAGTCAGGTGCAAATGAGCTTGCTCAAAAATCAAATACACTATCTGCTGCTGCAGAAGAGATGAGCACAAATATGAATTCAGTGGCAGCTGCATCTGAAGAGGCATCCACAAATGTAGGTTTTGTAAGCACTTCCACAGAAGAGATGACATCTGTAATAAATGAAATAGCCCAAAAATCTGAAAAAGCAAGGGAAATATCACAAAAAGCTGTGGCTATAACAAATGAATCATCTGAAAAAATAGATGAGTTAGGTAAAGCTGCCGATGAGATAGGCAAGGTTACAGAGAGTATCTCTGAAATATCAGAGCAAACCAATCTTCTTGCACTAAATGCAACTATAGAGGCAGCGAGAGCAGGAGAGGCAGGGAAAGGGTTTGCAGTTGTTGCCAGTGAGATAAAAGAACTTGCAAAGGCTACCAACTCTTCCACTCAGGAGATAAAAATAAAAGTAGATGCAATTCAAGGCTCTGTTCAGGCCACTGTTTTGGGTATAAAAGAGATATCATCTGTTATGACTGATATCAGCGAGATAATAAATACCATTGCAACAGCAATAGAAGAACAGTCCGTAAGCACAAATAGTATATCAGAAAATGTAGGTCAGGCATCTATCGGTATTGATGAGGTTAATACCAACGTAAGTCAGAGTGCATCAGTTGCCCAGGAAGTAGCAAAAGATGTATCTGCTTTAAATCAGGTAGCAAACGAAATGTCAAACAGCAGTTCCCAGGTAAATTTAAGTACAGAAAATTTAAATACCATAGGTGTTGATCTCAAAACCCAGATTGATAAATTTAAAATATAAGAGTCATAAAAAAAACCACAAATAAATTTTATTTATAGGCAATAAAAAAAATTGACAGTTATTAATATTTTTATTAATCTTAATAAAATTGTTTATATATGTAACATACATGGCAGATAAATCTGCCATGTATGTTATATGAAAGCACCTCAAAAAAGTTAATAAATTTTATTTCAGGTATTATAATCCATGAGAAGAGATATTGAACATGTTGGCTGGAGCCACCTCTCCTATGAAATCAGGCAGATTGTTTCTGTTGCAAATGAACTAAAAGAGTTAGGTGTTGAAATTACCTGGGAAAACATAGGGGACCCCATTCAAAAAGGTGAAAAAGTTCCAGACTGGATAAAAGAGATAATTTCAAATCTGATTTTAGATGACAAAACATACGGCTATGTAGGATCTCAAGGTGTTCTTGAAACACGGGAGTTTATAGCAGAAAAAGTCAACATGCGGGGCAGCTATCAGGTTACAGCAGATGATATATATTTTTTTAACGGGCTTGGTGATGCCGTGGCAAAAATATTTGGATTTTTAAAAAGAGAAGCAAGGGTAATTGGTCCTTCTCCTGCTTATTCTACCCACTCATCAGCAGAAGCCGCTCATTCAGGTTATGATCACCTGACCTATAATCTTGATCCGGATAATAACTGGATGCCTGACCTTTATGATCTGGAAAACAAGGTAAAGTACAACGACTCTATTGCAGGCATGCTTCTTATAAATCCAGATAACCCTACAGGAGCTGTTTATCCAAAACATATTCTGGAAAAAATGGTGGCAATAGCAAAAAAATATAGAATCTTTATGATATCCGATGAAATTTATGCAAATATTGTATACAATGGTGTTCCTAATATCCACTTAAGTGAAGTGATTAAAGATGTACCAGGCATAGCACTGCACGGAATCTCAAAGGAATATCCATGGCCCGGTGCCAGATGCGGTTGGATCGAAGTTTATAACCAGGATAAATATCCGGTTTTTAAAAGATATATTAAAAGTCTCTTAAACGCAAAAATGCTTGAAGTTTGTTCAACAAGCCTCCCTCAATATTCTATTCCCCTTGTAATGGGAAATCCAAAGTACAAAATTCATCTTGAAAAAAGAAGGGATATGTTTGAACACAGAGCAAATGAGGCCTATGAAATATTTTCAAAAACAGAGGGGATTTGTGTAAAGAAACCCCAGGGAGCATTTTATATGTCTGTATTATTTAAAGAAGGGGTTTTAGATAAGAGCCAGAGCCTGCCTGTTAATGATGCAAATGTAAAAAAATATATAGAAAACAAAGTTAAAGATGTTAAAGCAGACAAAAGGTTTGTCTATTATCTGCTTGCATCCACAGGAATATGCGTGGTTCCATTAACAGGTTTTTATTCAACAAAGGAGGGATTTAGAATAACACTGCTTGAAACAGATGACAAAAAAAGAAAATGGACATGGGATACCATAGCCTGTAGCATTAAACAGTACATCACATCAAACACCCTTTAAAAAAACAGATAACCTGCACACAATCTGATGCCCAAAAAATTTAACGATTTTATATAACCGGCATGCCCGGAGCATGGTTATTCACTATCGGTCACAACAAAAATTAAAACTCAATGAGAGCTAATCGCTTGGACGTACTTTCATATAACACACATAGCAGATTCTGCCACAACAAAAATTAAAACTCTCATAATTACGGTTTGTTGGACAGAGTTTTATATAAAAAATTACGAAGCATTAATTGATAATGCATTATATCCCAGAAACGAATTCACTGCTCTTTTTATATTTGCACCTGGTGCTATTTTTAATACATCAGGCAGTGCTATTACTGTGTCTGTTTTTTCAGGCTCAACAACATGAAGAAAAGCTCTGCATGTTCCTTTATGATTAATTAAAATATTTTTTAATCCAGCAAGTTTTGCCTGATCCACCAAATCTGTATT
>JASFBI010000360.1 GCA_030149595.1 Desulfobacterales bacterium | reverse complement strand
TAACAGCCGCTGGTTTCAATATCCGCTATAAATTATCTGATCCAGATGAACATTTTCACAGAACTTTTAAGTATACCTTTGGATGCAACCTTATCTGATAATAGCTTGAAAATAACAGGAAGGGAAACACGAAGATCGTTTTCATGGAATAATGGGGAAATTAATCTTCATATTGTTAAGGCGGAGACAGAACATTATGACATTTTGGTGAATTTTAATAAAAGCTCAAACAATAACGATGAGAAAGTTTGGCAAGTAGTTTAAGATTGCATTTATTCATAGTAATCCAGAAAAAGATCGGATTCCTTTATAAGAATACAACAAGAGGCAAGATGGCGGGTACAACAAGCATATTCTCTGCTTTTTAAATACCCGCCACAGCATAGTGAGGACAGGATAGGAAAGGTTCTGTGAAGATTTATATTTTTTTTAAAGCATCAAACGCCAGTAACAATGACCAAAAAAACAGAACTGATATAAGTACAGATGAAGCAAGAAGGATGATTGTATGGCTTTTTTTAAATCCAAAATTTTTGATCATCCCTGTTCCAATAAGCCACCACTTCCATAGCTCTATCATCCAGATACAAAATGAAATCCAGGAAACAAGCACTGTGACTCCAGTTGAAAAAACATAAATACTGAAAAATCTTGTAAAGGTAACTCGTTTCTTCATAAACATGGTCATAAGAGCATAACTAAAACCAGCAGCAATAAAAACCATACCAATGGAATTAATAAAATATATCCCTGTTTTCAGAAAAGAGTTGTCTTGTGTCTGAGTCAGAAAAACAATACAGCTTGAAATTATGCATGAAATTATAAGAAACACAAAAGGAAATTTTATTTCCAAATCTTCAGGGATTTTACTAAAAAATTTTCCAGGTTTCCTTACTATCTGGCTCAAAGTGTTAATATAACATTTTATGGTAAAATTATTCATTTGATTTTATTTCTTATAATTCCTTAATTTTAAACACTTATATAAGATACAATGCCGAGAATTAACATCAATATTGTTAGGAAAAAGAAAAGTTTACGCTCTAAATGTTTTGTAAAATATATCCTTCCTTCATGAAAACATATTTCTTTTTTCCCCTCAGATATAGTATTATGATCAGTATTTTTCATATAATTTCCTTTTAAAAAGATGTTAAAGTTTTAGTAACAAATAATTCCCATAGATTTTCAGCTTGTTTTACATTATATATAATAAGTACAAATTCTATTCCATCCAATAGGTTTTGGCTGGAATAAAATTTGTTTTGATAACTAAAAACCAGGAAGATCGTTAAATCCTCTAAACCCCCAATAGCCAACTGTTAAAATAATAAGCATAATATTAGCAATCACCCACATAATAGCTCCTACCCTAAAATAATCCTTGGGCTCAAGATATCCGCTGGCATAAACAATAGCATTCGGCGGAGTACCTATTATAAGGCAATAGGCAAAGGATGAGGCTGCTGCCGTACTCATAGCTATAAATGGCAGAAATGTTGTTCCAGGATGAACTAGTCCTGCCATATTTAACGAAATAGGGCCTACTGCTGCTGCCGCTGGTCCATCTGCCATAAGATTGGTAAGAATTGATGTAAGGCCGTTATTCACCAGCAGCAAAGGAGTACCTGATTCCAGCCCAAGGGGAGCTAAAAAGTCTATGCATGATCTTGCCATCCAGTAAGCAGCTCCCGTACTATCTAAAGTACGACCAAATATAATAGCTCCGGCGTAGAGCCATACAACACCCCAGTCAACCTTTTCCTGATAATCCCTCCAGTTAACAATTCCAGCCATAAGATAGGCAACTGCTCCTGCTATTGCAATTACACCTATACCTAACCGTACAGGATAAATCCCCATATTATAAAATATCTTTTCAGTAAACCAGCCAAAAAGCATAACAAGAAAAATAATCAGAGCTATTATCTGATGCCTGTTCCAGTCTCCCATTTTATCAATCTCTGTTCTTAAATGGTTCATAGCAGGTTCAAGATTTGTAATTTTTGGGTTAAACCTCCAGTTAAGAACAATCCATGTACATGGAATCATAGCAAGTAAAAAGGGAAAAGCATAACTAACCCATTGAAAATAACCAATATCAAAGCCAAACATATCTTCGAGATAGGTCATCATAATAACGTTTCTTGCACCACCTGAAGGTGCACCAAACCCTCCAATATTGCAAGCCATAGCAATTCCGATCATAAGCATCTTGGCAAGCTCGGGATCTTCAGGAATCTCTTCTGTCAAACTGTTTTGATAAAGAAGAATTCCAATAGGCAGAAACATGGCAGCAAGGGCATGATCCGAGATAAAAGCTGCGAGAGGCGTGATAAGGATAAAAAAGATAAGCGTAATCCATTTTACATTAGGAACAGCTAATCTTTTAAAAATCATAAGACAAACCCGTTTATCAACTCCGGTTTTCACAAAAGCCGCAGCAAACATGAGACTTCCCATAATAAACCAGCAGGCATCACTCCAGTAAAGCATGGCTACCTGTTTTCTTGAAATAACATTTGTAAAAACAAAAATCAACCCAATGCAAAAGGCAACACTGGGAAGAGGAATGCACTCTGTTACAAAACAAAACACGACAAAAACCATGGTGGCAATAGCAACCTTGATACACCAGCTTCGTTTATCAGCTGTTTTTTTATCCTTACCTTTTAATTCATCATAATTGAGTTTGTCTTTCCTGATTTTTAGGCATTCCTTCATCGTACTATTGTAAGCTTCAGGTGTAAAATTTTTATTAATATAAGAATGAGCTTTTTTAAGATTAGCAGAATCCACACTAATCTTATATTTTTTGCACCATTTTGCATCTCTTTCTAATAATCTGCTTTTATTCAGAGCTCCGAGCCGCATATTTTGTTCCATTATACAGGCTGTTAAAAGCTGCCACTGAGAAACATCAGTAGATTTTCCATTAAAAAGCTCCTTGGTTATATAACTAATAACCGCTTTTGGGCCAATACTATATTCAGTTCCAACATCCTTCATGCTATCTGGAGTAGGCAATATCAGAATAACAAAAAAAATAA
>JASFBI010000359.1 GCA_030149595.1 Desulfobacterales bacterium | reverse complement strand
CATTTACATCTTCAAATCCATCCAAAGATACAAATAGAGCATGCCACTTATCTCCAACAATCCGTTCTGCCTCTTTTTTGAGAAATGTACCGTTTGTATTAACACTCAACAGGCATTTTTTATCAACAATATACTTTGCCAGATCTATAAAGTTCGTATAAAGAAAAGGTTCACCTCCCCACATATAAAAAATAGGTTTTCCAGGAGCAATTTCATCTACCAATGCTTTGTACTGTGTTCATGGTATTATTTTTTTAGTTTCTTTTCTGGCATAATCGTCCTTAAGTACACCCTTATCTCCTCTCTGACCACACATTACGCACTTAAGATTACATAGCGGTGTAATTCTGAAATAGATAAGGTTTAACTCTTTGGAAATACCCTTGTATAGATTCCTATCTATTATATCTGCTTTTAATTTCTTTCCAAAAGATGTTGCAAATTGGAAGGAAATGCCTGGGTTCTGAAACAGAAGCTTAGGTATAATGGAAAAGTTTTTATTCATTATTTTTTTCTCCCGTGTTGAACATCCTTGGCAACTTCCTTACTGGCAATAAGTTTATCTATTAATGAGACAAGAAAACTCTCAGGGTATCTTGGCGGAATTACTGTAAGGGGCCACATATGTTTCATTATTATATCTTTCTCTATTGGTGTTAGATGACCAAATACCTTCTCTGCATTTTTTCGAGACACAAATGGGTGAGTAAAACCATGTGGAAAAAACTCATCTTTTGCACCTTTTACATGCCAGTCATAAAAAAAGAAATCATGAAGCAGTGCACCCCTGACCATTTCATTAACATGTAACTTCAGTCTCTTTGCTGTTAGATAAGAGATCCAGGCTACTTTAAGGTTATGTGTGTAAATATCCTTATCATGATGTTTGATATCTTTCAATTTCTGATATTCCGGATGATCTATTATATCTTTACAGATAATTTTAAATTCTGTCATGTCTGCATTGTTATTTTCAAAGCTTAGTGCTTCAATTTTATTTTGGATAATCTTTCTAAGCTCTTTTAAATATGGAATTTTCGATAAACCAGGAAAATGAAGCATCGATTCGGAGAATTCTTCTCTTAAATATGGAAATACCTTTAGTGGCCGCAGAAAACTCCTCATTTCATTTAACGGGTGAACATTCTGCAATCTTGCACGTATTTCTCCTGATATTTTTTTTACCCTTAATCCCTTGAGGTTCAATAAAAAACTGGTAAATCGAAGATAAAGACGGTTAGAGTAGAATATATCAAGACTGACATAAATAAGAAATACAATTGGAATAATTAGTTGTAGTCTTACTGGAATATTTTTTACAAAATGACCTACAAGAGGCTGTACGTAAATAATTTGAACAGCAGAAAGGACAGCCCAGAACCCACTATATAGAAGACACACCCTTCCATTGATATTTAATGGATAGCTGGAGTAATCCCAAAATCTCATTGAGAATTTTTTTTCTAAAATATAAGAAGTCAGGTATTCAATGCCAGTAGCAACAACAGAAAAAATGAAAATTTGGACAGGAAATGCAAAAGAGCCAATAAATAACTCAATTAAAAGAATAGCTGTTGCACCAAAGCCGTAGATGGGAACAAATGGACCAAACAAAGACCCTGAGTTGACAAACCTTCCCTTCTCCAAAACTGTACGGTATCCCGATTCGACAATCCATCCAATAAAAGAATAGATTATAAAAATAAGAAAATAGTATATTATCCAATTTTGTGATACTAATAGTAGATTATTTATTTCGTTCAAATCTTTTCTTCTCCATTTTATTTACTTTAGGTTTAGAAATAGAAGTGGATTAATAGATGCAAATCTATGTTTAAGCTCTAAATCGAGTTCTGCAACCTGATAGATATCAAAGTAATCCCGGTAGCTGCGTATTCCCATCAAATTTATCATAAAGTCTGTTCCAAATAGTATTCTGTCCCGATACCTTGTTCTTCCAGCTTTCTCAAGAATGGAGAGTTGTTGTGAAAATTTATGATAGAATTTTGGAGAGATTCCATTGAAAGAAAAATCAGCATAGACATGCTCATAACGATCTATCATATCGAATATCCTTTCAGTCCAGCTTTTCTCCTTTTTCCCAAACAGATTTGGAAACTGTAATGAAGTACTTACTCCTGCATGAGCAAAATTAAGGCGAAGTTCAGGATAATTTTTAAGAACACTTTCCCATTTATCAGGATGTGTATTTTTGATCGCCTGTTTATAATCCACAGTAACAAACCCCCCATCATTACAGTGGGTTGTAATAGGTATAGAAGCTCCCTGTGCATAGGAATATAAGAACTCCACTTTTCTTCGTTCTTCCTTATTATCCGGCCATGGATCGAATCCCATAGGTGGATACAGTTTTATACCAGCAAACATTTTCTTTGGTGATATATGTCCTGCCATCCATGTAAGAAGCCCAGATCCACGAACGCTGTGAGTCATCCTTTTTAAACTATAAAAATCAAAACTATCTTCAATAATAGATTCCAATTCTTTTTGAGTATATGCTACAGGATTAATTCCCAGGAAGGGGAAAATGTGTAAAAGGCCATTAGGTCTTTCTTTATAGTATTGCTTTATTGCAAAAGAGTACTCGTTTATAACTGTTCGGAGTTCCTTCCTTGGCTGGGGATAATAAGTTAAGCTTTTAGCTCCTGGTGCTGGTTTGAAATCCATTAAGAGTGGGGTTATGACAAGTTTGTGATAGGTTTGCCCGTTCATATGAAGCCCCTTTTCATCCACCAGAGATTCTCCCCCAAATTCTCCCTTTAGATCATCCTCCATGGTATTAAATATACCAACCAGGTCATTCTGCATTAAAGTAAGCAGGTTTAAGATATTTTTTACATGACTGGAAATTCGTTTATCTGAAGACTTCGAACTACCTCCAACTATTCCAAGCAAGACTTCCCAATCAGCATTCTTTAGCAGATTTCCAAGAAAGGAGGTAATATCAACTTGTCCAAGTGTCATAGTGTGGCAGTGGCAATCGAAAAAATACTCTGTTTCCTTATATTTCATTTTTGAATCCTCATAATTTACT
>JASFBI010000358.1 GCA_030149595.1 Desulfobacterales bacterium | reverse complement strand
TTTATATGAAAGAATATAAATTAATACGTCTCTTTTCTTTCATGGTTTGTTGTGGCAAATCTGGGTGAAAAATCCAGATCTGCCCATGGTTGTTATTATATAACCGGCATGGCCGGAGCATGGTTATTCTTTATCGGCCACAACAAAAATTGAAACTTTCAGGATTACGGTCTGTTGGACAGAGTTTCATATAAAAATTTACTTGAGGTACAGATAAAATTATTTTGATATTTATATATTACCTGTATAGATTACTCAATAATTTTATTTTTGTTTTATACAATTTACTATTGTGAAATTGGTCTCAGCCGTGGCTGAGGGAAACGCTATATTAAATTAATTAACTGTTTTCTAATATCAAGGCAATCATTTCAGTTCAAGAGGATAATTATGACAATAACTGGTATTATTGGTGGATCTGGTATGAATAATTCTGACATGCTTGAAAATCCGCAAAAAAAAGAAGTTATAACACCCTACGGGAAACCATCATCACCCCTTACTTTTGGACAGATAAAAGGCAGAGATGTGGTAGTTATTGCCCGGCATGGAGACAAGCATCAAACAACCCCTTCCAATGTAAACAACAGGGCAAATATTTCTGCATTAAAAGAACATGGAGTTACTTCAATAATTGCAACTACTGCTTGTGGAAGCTTAAGAGAGGAGATAAAAAAAGGGGACTTTGTTATTATAGATCAATTTATTGATTTTACCAGACTGAGGAAATCAACTTTTTTTGATTCTTTTGAAAATGGTATAGAACATACTTCCATGGCAGATCCTTTTGATGCTGATATGCGAAAGATGTTATTTAATACTGCAAAAAAACTTGGAATAGCTGTCCATAAAAAAGGCACAGTAGTTACCATAGAAGGGCCTAGATTTTCAACGAGAGCAGAATCTAAAATGTTTCGGCTTTTGGGTGGAGACGTAATAAACATGTCAATAGCACCTGAAGTTATTTTAGCAAACGAAGCTAAAATACCCTACGCTGCAATTGCCATGTCAACAGATTATGATTGCTGGAAAGAAGATGAGCCTGAAGTAAAATGGGAAGATGTTATGGTTATATTTAATAAAAATGTTGAACATGTAATAAATCTTATAAAAAATGTCATAAAGGAGTTATAATGAATATAATAAAAAAAAATATAAGAACTGTTCCTAACTGGCCTATAGAAGGTGTTATGTTTCGAGATATAACAACTCTTTTACAAAATCCTGATGCTTTAAAATATACCTGTGACCTTTTTTATAGTCATTATAAGGAGATGGATATTGATAAAATTGTGGGAATAGATGCACGAGGATTTATTTTCGGAGCTATTCTTGCTTATCAATTAGGTGTTGGCTTTGTTCCTGTGAGAAAAAAAGGGAAACTGCCTCCTGATACAATTAGCTGTAAATATTCCCTGGAATATGGCTCAAATACAGTGGAAATAGGAAAAGACTCCATAAAAAAAGATGAAAAAGTTGTTATAATAGATGATCTCATTGCAACAGGAGGCACAATAGCAGCTGCCATAAAACTGGTTGAACAGTTAGGTGGGCAGGTTTTAGAGTGCGGATTTGTTATTGAACTGCTAGATCTTAAAGGTAGTGAACTTATTAAAAATTATAAAATATTTGCTCTATCCGAATTTGAAGGAGAGTAATTTTTTATAATATACATGGCAGATTTATTGCCCACAACAAAAAATGAAACTCTCATGATTACGGTCTGTTGAACGAAGTTTCATATAAAAAAGTATAAATAAGGAACGACAGGCAGTTACAGAATAATTTTTTTTTCAAGTTCAAGGCGAAAAAATAATTCGGCGACCTTTTTTCTTGTTTTGAAAATTGAAGGCTTACACTGTTTTTTAAATTCATAAAGTTCCCCTCAATCACGATTGAGACCAATCCTATAAGAACTAAATTATCGGAAAAAATAATTTAGTTCTTATTAGGATATATTTAAATAAAAAAAGCTTACTCTTTATATTTTATGCTAAACAGGCTGTTACAGAATGATGTTTTGTAACAGTTTGGGAATTAGGATGAAAAAAATTTATAAAGTAGATTTATAAATAGAAAAATTATTCTGTTCTTTTCCCTATTTAGACAAGATGCTTATATTATTAATTATTTAAAGAAAGGATCGGATTTATGAAATCATGTAAAGTGTTTGTTTTATCTGTAGTTTTTTTTATAGTTATATTTGTATTTTGTACTCCTTTTGTTTTTGCTGAGAATAAAACAGTTTTAAGACTTGCAACCCTTGGACAAAAAGGTATTTCTGCAACTGTTTTAACATATGCCGGTCGTTTGGAGGAGCTTTCAGAAAAAAACAAGGAGGCTATTTCCAAAGTACTTCCAAAGTTAGAAGAAGAAGCAACCCTTGCTTTTAAAAGTTGTAATGAGAGGTCATATAATGCAATGTTGAAAATTAACCCTTGAGTTTGCCACAGATGTGGTTGAAAAAGATTGTTTGCATTCAGATACTATATTTACTTTAAACTTTTATTATAATATTTCCTTGCCATCTGGAAAAATTTTTTAGGTTGGGGAACATCCTGGTTCGAAGGTAGTAATGATAGCTTTTTAAGTTTTTCCAGGGGCTTTGAAAGGTTTTTATCATATACTCCTGATTTTTGAGCTTTAAAAATTACCTGGGTTTTTATTGCTAAAGCAAAATAGGTAATTTGTTTTATTTCTTCATCAGACTTCAATTTAGATACAGAATTTTTTATTAATTTTGTTTTAGTTTTAAAAAAAAATATGCCTCTTTCTCCAACCGTTTTTTTTGAAAAAATTTCATTAGTTACAGCTGCTGCCAAAAGTCCGGCTTTTTCACTATCATAATAAGTACAATATTCTTTATACAATCTGTTATAAGCACCATGTATTGCATAATTCATTGCTGTGTCAACCTGTTTGAAATATCTTTTCCCATTAAAAAAACTAAAAATAAAGTTTAACAAATAAAATACTCCTTTAAGTTTTTTTGCTTAAATAAAGCAAAAAATATTTGAATAATAAATAGTGTTCAAATGAAAACTGTTTTTTATTTCGACAGGCTGTTACTAAA
>JASFBI010000357.1 GCA_030149595.1 Desulfobacterales bacterium | reverse complement strand
GTTTGAATATAACACTTTTTGGATCATCATGATAATTATTGATATAATTTTCATAGATTGGATTTGCTTTTGATTCATACATATTATCTTTTTGAAGGTTAATAATAACAGTTAAGACAGTATTATAGTCTTTTTAATGTATCTGCTTTTTTATCTCTTTGATTTTATTTTTTGCATTGTCTGTAAATTTACTCTCTTTATGTGAGATAATGTAATTAACAAGCAGTTTTTCCATTTCTGCTAAATCTTTTTGTGTACCTGTCTTTTTTAAAACCTTCTGATATTCATACTGTTCTATTTTTGGTTTTATTAGATCATTCCAGCATAATGCTACAGATACAGCAAAGGTAGTTATAATAAATACCAAAATTACAGGTATTCTTTTTTTTCTCTTTTTTTCCAAAGGTTTTTGAGTGCTTTCAGATGCTTTACTGGTATTTTTTTCTTCTGTGTTTTCTTTTTCAAATAAATCACCTATTGTAGATATTGAGATCTCTTTTAAAGGTTCTATCTCTTTTTCGGAACCTTCTTCTTTATCTATTGCTTTTTCATCTTTGATTTTAAGTGCTTCCATTAAAATAGTCATAAGCGGTATCTGTATCTCTTTTTTTTTCTTTTTCACCGCTTTTTCTATTTCAATGCTTGTATTGTCCCAGCTGATTATTTCATATGCTGCTTTTTCACCGCTGAGCTTTTTTGTTTTAGCTGCAATAAGGTTTCCGGAAATAATATAGAGGATTCCCTCTTCTGACGATGATTTTATTTTAAGAGTGCATGTTGTTTTATCCATTTCTGACATTTGAAGAAAGGCAGGAAGGCTTATGCCGTGGACTTTCCCTCCTATGGCAGATGTGAGTAAGTCCTTGATTTTTTCCTGGAGATTGTTTTTATCAATGGGTTTTTTAAAAAGGTATTTAGGGAATATTTTTTTTAATTTTTTAATAATTTCAGGGGATTCTGAATCATATATAACAAATATTGTGGTTCTATGTGAATTTTTTATAACATATAACAGCTCGTTGAGTATTTGTAATGTTGGTTTATGAATATCTATGACAAGCAGCTTGGCTTTGATTTTAGCTAAAGCAGGCTTTATTTCAGTGAGGTTTTGAGCTGTAACTATTTCATATTGTTTGCTTATATAATTAAATGGATGGGTTATTATGTCTAATGTATTTTTGTTAATATTTACTAATAAAATTTTTTCCATAAAAGTAAAATCCGTAAATGTCAGGTTGCAATCTTAGAAACAAGAATGGATTACTTCCAAAAGATATGTATAGAGTGGGGAAAATTGTTTCATCCTCGTTTATTGGAAAATTCTTAAAAATAACTTTACATGAAAAACTTATTGTTATGTAAATAAAACTGGTTTTGACAATTTATATTACCATGTGTTTTTTTAAATACTGGTGTTGGTCATACAAATTGTGTACTACAGGTTATTCAGTAATTTAATTTTCCAGGAAGAATATTTGTAAATTGATACTCTTTAACAGGAAAATTCTCTGAAGATTCAAAGCTGTTTTCATCCCACTGTTCTATTGTAACAGATATGTTTTCACTGACATCTAAAAAACACCATGCTATGAATTCTTGGCCAGTACCGCTACAATTTTTATAAAAATGACCGGCTGATTGTTCATCAAAATAGTAAGTCTTATTATTAACTGTAATTTTTTCAGGTGGATCACTGTCTTGTGCGAGTTGTTCGATAATAATATTATCAATTTTACTCAAGGGAAGTTTTCTGCTTATTGTCCATCTATCTTCATCATCTGTTTCTTTTTCAAGATAAATAGTTTCATCAAAACTTTTAAGCTGCCATTCATAAACAATATTATTATTACCATAATCATAATAATTTTTAGCACTAACTTCCCATGTTTTCATGTCATAGTCTGTAAAAAATCCAGGTTTGAGCTTTGACAGAACAAGGTCTGTTCCAGGGTCAAAGTCCTGATGTTTTTTTTTTTTAAATAAATTTAAAAACCCCATACAGCCTCCAGCGATAAAGCTTAACATTTAAAATATATTATCTGGAATTATTCTATCCCCATTTTTTTTTTAAGTTCTATCAAAGAACTTGATGACGATTGTATAGATCCTGAACTAAGAGCAGCATCTATTTCAGAGTCTATACTTTTATCAGCATTGGCGATATCTCCATATGCTATGGCGAGGGATTCGTCTTCCTCTACTTTTGCTTTCATTTTTTCTAACATGGCAATGGTTCCTGAAGAGTCAATTTTTGATATCTGCTTATTTATTTTTTTTGTGGATGAGGCTGTACGAGCTCTTGCTTTTAGAGTAATAAGATCATTTTCATGGGTTGAAACAGTTGTTTTTAAATTATTAATATTGGATTGTAAATTATTTGCCATTGTTTCATGGTGGGTGGCTTCATTGGCAAGTCTTAATGATTCACCTGCATGTTCTTCTTTTTTTGATAATGCCTGACCTGCAAGACGTTCAGCCTCTTGAGGATCAATGTTGTTATTTTGCATTTTTTGTAATAAAAGCATTGCTTTTCTTTCATAATCTGCTGCCATATTTTTATTGTTTTCAGCCTGTTTTCTTGTTCTTATGGAAATTCCCTTTACTTCGGCAAGACTTTGCATGGCTTTTGTAAGATCATTTTTCAAATCCCTTATACCCTGTTCTGTGATTTTTATTGGATCTTCCATTTTGTCAACAATTGTATGTGCATGGCTCTGGCCGATTTTAAAAATTTTTTTGAAAATTGACATATATAACTTCCTTTGCATGTTGAAGAGTACAGGTAGTCTCTACTCTATATTATTTTTTATTTTTAAGCATATTCAAGTAATTCTATTCCAAATTCTGATAATGCTAAGCTCAGTGCATGAATTGAACCTTCAAGTTCATTTTTGTCGATATTTTCTAACTGCAGAGTATCTCTGAAAATTATAATTTTACTATCTTCATCTAAAACAAATGCACCGTGAACAAGCTTTCTATTTATCTGAAGAAGACGTTCAAACAGATCATCTTTTTTGGAGGGTACCCGCATAATAACCTGTTCTAAGATTACGATGGGTTCTTCACAATCAATAATAAGGTTTT
>JASFBI010000356.1 GCA_030149595.1 Desulfobacterales bacterium | reverse complement strand
CAATAGAATGTCTATGTTGTGGGAAAATATTAGTATTGCTACTCCTGTGCGGGGAGCAGACGGCCCTTTTAAAGTTGGAGAGTCTTTTTATATAACAACGAATGTATTCTTAGGGGAGCTTATGCCCGATGAAGTTGAAGTTGAGTTTTGTATGGGCAGGTTAAAGGATATTGATTCCCTTTCTGATATAAATATAAAGCAGATGGATGTAAAAGAAGACCTGGGAGATGGCAGATATGTATATTCATGTTCTGTTGACTGCTTTATTACTGGCAGGTATGGATTTACTTCAAGGGTAATGCCCAGATCTGAATTGGGGTTAAGGTATATGCCGGGATTTATTACATGGGCATAAATAGCGTTCCCCCTCAGCTGCGGCTGAAATCAATTCTCTAAGTAACTAAATTATCTGGAAAAATAATTTAGTTACTTAGAATGTATATGGTTATTACATATTGCTGTAAATATGGAGAGCATTGATGTCAGAATCTAAACATAATCCACGGATACTTATAGTAACACCAGAGGTGACCTATCTTCCGGCCGGTATGGGAAATATAGCAAATTATCTCTCTGTAAAGGCCGGAGGCCTTGCAGATGTTTCAGCATCTCTTATAAGTACCCTTTTTGAGCATGGTGCAGATGTTCATGTGGCTTTGCCTGATTACAGGGCATTATTCGGTGGACAGTTAGGGAGTATGATTAACAAGGAGCATAAAACCCTGGTTTCACGGATGCCCCATGACAGGATCCATCTTGCAGAAGACAGGGCATTTTATTATATGAATCAAGTATATTCAAGTTATGGATGGGAAAATACAAGGGTTTCTCTAGCATTTCAAAGGGAGGTTATAAATAATATTATCCCAATTGTAAAACCTGACCTTATTCACTGTAATGACTGGATGACAGGTTTAATTCCTGCTTATGCAAGATTTTTGGAAATCCCATGCCTTTTTACTGTTCATAATATTCATACAGTACACTGTATGCTCTCTGAAATAGAAGATAGAGGTGTTGATGCTGCACTGTTTTGGGAATATCTTTATTTTGAAAAAATGGCGTATAATTATGAGGAGTCCCGCAGTCATAATCCTGTAGATTTTCTTGCCAGTGGGATTTTTAGTGCCCATTTTGTAAATACTGTAAGTCCCAGGTTTTTGGAAGAAATTGTACAGGGGTATCATGATTTTATCCATCCGGCTGTTGCCTGTGAACTTAGAAATAAATGGAATGCAGGGTGTGCCAGCGGGATTTTGAATGCACCTGATCCTATGTTTTCTCCTGTTTTAAAAAAAGATAATTTTATAAATTATACCCCTGAAACCCATGCAGCAGGTAAAGAGAAAAATAAACTTTTCCTTCAAAAGAGCCTTGGGCTTACAGAAGATGGTAATGCTCCACTGTTTTTTTGGCCTTCAAGGCTTGATCCTGTTCAAAAAGGGTGTCAGCTTTTATCTGAAATTTTGTACAGTGTTCTATCCAAATACTGGAGTGAAAATTTACAGATGGTTTTTGTTGCAAATGGTGAGTATCAGATTCATTTTAAAAATATTGTTGATTTTCACAAAATTAATAAAAGAGTCGTTGTATGCGATTTCGGAGAAAAACTTGCACACCTCGCCTATGGAGCATCTGATTTTGTTTTGATGCCGTCAGGTTTTGAGCCTTGTGGTCTTCCACAAATGATAGGAGCTATTTATGGTGCACTGCCTGTAGCTAATGATACAGGGGGTATACATGATACTATCAGCCACCTTGATGAAGAAAAATCTTCAGGCAATGGTTTTTTGTTTAATGTTTTTGACCCTTCCGGACTTTTTTGGGCAATTGATCAGGCCATGGTTTTTTTTAAGTTGTCTCGTATGCGTAAGCAAAAACAGATACAGCGCATTATGGAGGAATCTGCCATAAACTTCAGCCATGATAAAACAGCCAGACAATACATAGAACTTTATGAAAAAATGTTAAATCGTCCCCTGATTAACTGATTAACTGATTAACTGATTTCAGCATACCTTTATAAAATGTATAAAAAATTGTCCTTGACAATAACGTTGTTGTTAGTTAAGTATTTTCTATATCCTCAAATTTAAATATTAATTGTACCGGCAGGTTGAGAGTAATCGTTGCTTTTGTAGTTTTTTATGGTAAACATTGTTAGCTCTATGAAGTAGTGGTTTGGTTTATGTAGTTGTGTTTTTAAATAAAAAAAATAACAAGGGGGGATTATGAAATGTTACGGTCTGTTTTCTAAAAGAGTTGTTTTAACAGTTTTTGCACTTATATTTTTGCTAAATACGGTATGGGCAAAAGATGGAGTAACTGTATTAAAATTTGCTACTTTAGGTCAGAAAGGTATATCCATAATGATCTATCTTGAAGATGTTTTTATGCCAGAAATTAAAAGTGCTACTGATGGGCATGTGGTATTTGATGTATACTGGGGCGGTGTTATGGGGGATGAAGAGGATTATATCGGGAAAATGCGCACAGGGCAGCTTCAAGGCGCTTTAGTAACTGCATCAGGTGGTATAACAGCTGCTGTTTGTCCTGATTTGTCTGTTTTGGAACTGCCATTTCTTTTTAATGCATGGGCGTTTGATGAAGTAGAGTTTGTAACAGAGAAAATAAGACCTCGATTGTTAAAAGAAGCTGAAAAAAGAGGCTATAAGATTCTTCTAATTACCGGCATTGATTTTGATCAGATTTATTCCACCAAACAAAATATAGAAACCATAGAGGATATAAGAAAGGCTAAAATTTTAACATGGTTTGGCCCCCTTGAAAACAGAATGCTTCAGTCCCTTGGAGTATCTCCAATACCTGTTAATGTGCCTGAGGTTGTCTCATCAATTAAAACCGGTATTGCTAATATGGCGATATCGCCGTCATTATGGTGGGTGGGGGCACAGCTTTATCCTGATACAAAGTATGTAAACCCTCTTCCAATCAGATATGTTCCTGGTTTAGCACTTCTCAGTCTGGAAGCATGGAATAATATACCTGAAAAATATCAGAAAGTCATGCAGGGTTTATTAGAACTTGGAAAACCGCGCCCTGTGGGCGGGGGTAAAAAAAGCTTTGC
>JASFBI010000355.1 GCA_030149595.1 Desulfobacterales bacterium | reverse complement strand
AATCCATATAACAAAAGAGCCCTGATAAATTTTATCAGGGCTCTTTTGCGTTATATATGGTTAGTTTTCATCTTTTAGTTTGTCATATACAACAGATGTTAAATTGAAAAATACGGTTAATGGGAAGGCCAAAATAAAGGATGTGAAGAATATGTAGCACATTCTCATAAAATGTTTGAATAAGGGTAGATACTTTAATGATTTTGTTCCAAATTCTTTATAAATAGATAAAGGATCAGGAGAGGGGACCATTTGCTGTACAAATGTGGAGAAAATAGATTTGCTGGAAAAAAGGGTTACAATTTTAGGAAAGCCTATTTTTATATTCCAGGAAACAGCTTGTGCAATACCAGAACAATACATTAACAGTTTAAAAACAACTTCAATGCATAAATATAAAACAGTAAATGAAATCATGAGGTATATAAGAGTATGTATCCAGTTTTTTTTCAAAAAAAGTAATGTGTTTTTAAATGCTCTGTAAATATTATCTGTTTCTACTGAAATAAGGGGATATATAACAGACATACATATTAATATTAATGAACAAAAAAGGTTATAAAAAAGGATTGGAATAGTAGATAAGGATATTATTACAGGTCCTGCAAATGTGATTTTACCTGAATAGGAAAATAATATTTCAATACCAAGAGTTGTAGCTAAAAATAGCAATATAATAAGAGATATCACTATAAAGGTTGGAATTTTTTTTAAGGAAATTTTAAACAAGACGAATGGAGTTAATTTCTCTCTGTTTTTTTTAAAATTTGATATATGGATGCTTCCCATTGATGTTATAAGAGAGATAAAAACAAGAAAAAGGCCTGTGTTTTGAAATAATATATATATATTATTTTTCTTTGAAAAGTTTACCCCTATATCTATAAGAATTACAGCTAAACTTATTCCAATAAAAATAAAAAACCAGGTTAAAAAAAAATTTATTTTAAAACTTTTAATGTTAAAGCTATCTTGAAGTTTGTTTGTAAATTTCATATAAAATCTCTTAAGAGTTAATGGTTTAATATGTTTTTAGTAGATAAAATAAATTCAGATATGTTTATTAACAATATAAATATATACATAAAAAATTATGAAAAACAAGAATCATAGAAAGAAAAATAGATACCAGAACAATCAGATTACAGCTGTTGTGGCAAATTTTAAAGGTGAAATTTTTGAGCTGGATGGATATGCAGCTGTTGGAATGGCAGGATTATCTGTAGTTGTTTTAGATACTGATAATACAAGTGATATGCCTTTTGGTGGTGAATTAATGATGCTTCCTGATAGAGATGTCGTTGTTTACAATCAAAGCAGTAATCTTTTTGAAACTTTGTATGAAAATCCCTATGAAGAAGGAGAGAGGATTTTCCCGGTGGCAGCTTTTAATTCACCTGGTTATGTAAATACATTTCTTTGTGCCTATGAAGAGAATGAAAAAACAGATATGCTTCCTCTGTTTTCTTATGGAGTACTGGGATGGGATAAAGGTGTTTTTAAAACATGTGTGATTCAGGTAGATGTAGAAAAAAGGCAGGATTTAAGATTGATGAAGCAGGAAGATGTACTGGAAGGAGTAATAAAAAAAAAAAAGAAATGCCCTATAACAGATTGCGGGTTCATCTTGAAAAATGTGCTTTAGAATATGGATGCCCTGCTGCAAAGAATTTTTTTATTGGAAGATTTGAAGCTCCGCTGCCTACTGCAACTCAGTGTAATGCCAGATGTTTAGGGTGTCTTTCTTTGCAAAAAAAAGGAAAGATTTCTCATTGTCAGGATCGTATATCGTTTACCCCCACACCTGACGAAATATGTGAAATAGCTATATGCCATATAGGTAGAGTAAATCATGCTATTGTCAGCTTTGGGCAGGGTTGTGAAGGCGATCCGCTTATGGCGGCAGAAGTAATTATTCCAGCTATTGAAAAAATTCGTAAAATAACAACAAAGGGAACTATAAATGTAAATACCAATGCAAGTAAGCCTGATGTGCTGGAGAAAATGTTTGATGCTGGTTTAGACAGTATCAGGGTTAGTTTAAACAGTGTTCAGGAGAGATGTTATAATGCGTATTTCAGACCCCAGGGATATAAGTTTGATGATGTACTTACGAGTATAGATCTTGGAATAAAAAAAGGGAAGCATGTCTCTTTAAATTATTTAAATTGTCCTGGTTTTACAGATAGTTCTGGTGAGGTTGAGGCTTTTATGAAATTTTTAACCAGGTACAGAATTAATTTTATCCAGTGGAGAAATTTAAATTATGATCCTAAGAGTTATTTTAAAGAGATGGAAAAGGCTGCATTCTTTGGAGAACCTGTTGGGATGGTTGATCTTTTTAATAAAATAAAAAAGACATTTCCAGAGGTAGCTTTTGGATATTTTAATCCAGCAAAGGAAAATTTTAAATAGCATGCTATAATTTGCTATAATTTGCTATAATTTATAATAAATTTTCTAAAGTAAATTTTATATTTGTCGATAAAAGACACAGTTAAAATAAAATATTATTTTTATATAGTGTCTGAACGAATGGCCATGAGGTTGATCTGGTTTTTTATCCAGGCTCTATCTGTTAATTTACTATTGAAAAAGGTCTCATCTTATGGAAATTGTTATTGGATCGGCAGTCCCTTTTAAAAATGTAGGGCTGGAAAAAGAGAGAAAAAAAAGGCAGGGTAAAATAGTTGAAGCCAAGCTTGTTTCATCACGTTCTCCAAGAAGGCGGATAGGGAAAGTAGATGGAAATTTTAATGAAAGGCGTGGTAGTAATGATTTGGTTGATCCTGCTGGTAGTCGTATTTTAACTTTGATGGTTTCAGAAGGATCTGCTGTGCCAAAGGATTTTGATTTAGAGTCCCACAGGATTTTTTTAAGATTTGCAGTTAAATAGTTAAAAAAATCCCATTAAATTTTATATGAAAATCCGTAAAAGTAATAGGTCTCTTTTATGATTTGTTGTGGGCTGATCTGGATGAAAAATACAGATCAGCCTCATGACCGTTATATAAAAAGCCATTGATCTGTCTGATATGGACTTTTATATAACATACATGGCAGAATTATCTGCCACAACGAAAATTGAAACTCT
>JASFBI010000038.1 GCA_030149595.1 Desulfobacterales bacterium | reverse complement strand
GCTTTGCTTTTGCTTTTGGTGCTATTGCTTTCTCAAACAGGCCATCTATGTCATCCTGGGATACCTTATCTGATACTTTTTTTCCGGGTTTTTTTGCCATTTTTCTTAAACTTTATTATAATATTTTTCCAATTTATTTTTAAGCTTATTTAAAACATTAGAATGAATCTGGCAAATTCTGGACTCTGACAATTCCATAACAAGACCTACCTCTTTTAATGTCAAACCTTCTGTATAATACAACGATAAAGCCATTTGCTCCTTTTTAGTTAATTCTGAAATTGCTAAAACAACCTGCTGTTTAAGCTCCTTTTTAGATAATTCTTCTAAAGGATTATCTCGAGCTACCAGACTCTCTTTAAAGGTTTGATACTTTAAATTCTCATTATTTTTATTTAACATAAAAGCATCAAGTCTTAAAATACTTGCACCATGAATATCAGATACTGTTTTATAATATTCATTTATATCAATTCCCAGTTCTGCTGCTATTTCACTATCTTCTGCCGGACACTCCTTTTGTTTTTCAACCTGTAAAGCAGCACTATCAATATCTTTAATCTTTTTCCGCATTCCCCTGGAATATATATCCATCCCTCTTAACTCATCTAATATAGCCCCTTTAATTCTAAATTCTGCATAAGTTTTAAACTTTACATTTTTTGAAGAATCATATTTTTCAATAGCATCCATAAGACCTATGCAACCAGCACTTACCAGCTCATCAAATAAAACTGTATCAGGCACTCTCAGCGAAATCCTTGCTGCCACATATTTTACCAGATAAACATATTTTTTTACCAACTGCTCCTTGTCATTAATATCAAAAGAGTCGTCGCTATTTTCTTTATATGTATTGATATTTTTAAGATTCATTTTATTAATATTTCAAAACAATTTAATTAATTTTAAGACAAAAATAATGAATAATTTGTCTAACATGATATTTTATTCTTTAATTAACCCAAAATTTATAAACCGGTTCAAAAAAAACTTAAGATTACCATCTGCTTCATATCTCCTGGGAGATGAAGCAAGAACACTTGCTATCTCAGTAAATCCTTTACTCGAACATGTATCAGGAAACATTTCCAATACAGGTTTTCTATTTAAAACAGCTTTTTTTAATTTTTGATCAGAAGGAATAAAACCTATATATTCAATTATAACATCATTTAAAAACTTATCAATTACTTTACACAAAGTCACATACACTAATTTAGCTTCTTTTACACAAGAAACATTATTAACAAGAAGTTTAAAATACTTCATATTATGCTTTGTACTCATAACCTTAATCATAGCATAAGCATCAGTAATTGCTGTAGGCTCTAAAGTAGTAACAATTATACACTCTTCTGCAACAAGATTAAAATAGAGAACGTTTGACGAAATACCTGCTCCTGTATCAATAATCAATATATCAATTTCATCATCCAATGTTTCAAATTCACTCAGCAGGTTCAGCTTTTGCCCCTCTGTTAAATTTGCTATATCAGAAAAGCCAGACCCCCCTGGAATAATTTTTATTCCATAAGGTCCTTCTACTAAAATTTCAGAAAGCTCTTTTTCCCCTTTAATAACATGATTCAAATTATATTTAGAATGCAGACCAAATATAATATCAATATTTGCCAGACCAAGATCAGCATCAAGTATAAAAACCTTACTTCCTAACATTGAAAAAGCTATTGCCAAATTCCCTGCAATATTTGTCTTACCTACTCCTCCTTTTCCACTTGTAATTGCCATTACCCTTGGATAATTTGCAGTAACACCACCAATAACAACATCAGAAGATTTAAGCACTCTGTTTTTAACTACATCTGAAGCTTTTTCACTTACTATTTTTCTTAAAGAACTTGCCTGGTCCACTATTTTTCTCCTTTGTTTAAAAGCAGAAAACAAATATTTCTAATATAGACTTTTAAATACAAAACGCTAATTTATCCAAACTGCTTCATTAACGACACTCTGCCTAAAATATAAATTTCAAAATTCTTTTCTTCGTTGCTTTTATTATATCATCTGGTACACCCTGCCCATTAGTTAAAAACGAAACAGGAATATTATAATCTGCAATCTGATCAATAATAACACCTCTTCTTATGGTTTCATCCAATTTTGTAAAAATATAAGTTTCAGGATTTAATATGGAAAATTCATCCATTATATCTCTTAAATCCAACCTGTCAGTATTTACACTCAATACCATATGACAACAAATCTGATCATCTGCTGAAAATATATCCTGCAGTTCTTCCATTTTTTTTTTATCAAAAGGACTCTGCCCCGCGGTATCAATAAGAACCACATCTTTTTTTTCAAACTTTCCCAATGCATATGCCATATCCTCTTTTGAAAATGCAGCAAGAAAGGATATCCCCATTATAGCAGCATAGGTTTTTAATTGTTCAACAGCTCCTATTCTATAATTATCAACACAAATAAGCCCTACTCTTTTATTTTCTTTTAGACTAAGGCCTGCTGCAAGTTTTGCTATTGTAGTCGTTTTTCCAACTCCGGTAGGCCCTATAAATGCTGCTATCTTTTTTTTGCCTCCATTAAAATCAAAAAGATTTTTAACCTTAATAATATCTGCAATAGTATTTATTACTCTCCCAGGAATTTCCTTTATATCATCTCTTTTTAATTTACCATGCAAGCTGCTCTGTTTAATAAAATAGTTAACCAGGGACTCTGAAATCCCAGACTTTAGTAATCTTGCATAAATAGTAAAACTTTGACTGTTTGAAGTTATAATATCAGGAAGAGCATTGGTTTGATTTAAAAAAGAGAGCATATCTTCTATTGAAATAGAAGGTTTTTGTTTATCATTTTTTAAATCATTATCATAAGAACCGGAATCTTTTAAACTATTACCAGAAAATTGTTTATCGATGTTTTCAGTATCATTTGTTACCAAAGCTGCAACCTCAAACATCTTATCACTGCTATAATTATTATCAGCATATGAGAGTTTCTTAGTTGAAAGAATCATAGCCTCAGAACCACACTCCTCTTTTATCATAGCTACAGCATCCT
This sequence comes from Desulfobacterales bacterium, assembly GCA_030149595.1. Classification (GTDB taxonomy): domain Bacteria; phylum Desulfobacterota; class Desulfobacteria; order Desulfobacterales; family DAOWNP01; genus DAOWNP01. The sequence continues at coordinate 6,534 of JASFBI010000038.1, read as the reverse complement.
GAATACTTTTTGCTCTGTATTTTTTTACACTCACTTTTATATCACTACCTTTCCCACAGCTTTTACACGAATATCACGCACAATTTCTGCATGAGAAAATACAGCAGCCATTGGCATAAACAACTCTACTATTTTTCTTAAATGCCTGCGCAAAACAGGAGAACATAACAGCACAGGCTGTATACCCAAAGCTGTTGCTTTTTCTATTTCAGCTTTTATTGCTGCAACAATAGACTCCATGGTTGACGGTTCAACCCCCAAATATGCTCCCTGTTCTGTCTGACGAATGCCTTTACTTAATACCTCTTCAATTTTAGGGTCAATAGTAATTACATCAAGCACACCACTATCCTGAATATATGAAGAGATAATAGAAATAGATAATTTTTGCCGCACATATTCTGTAAGCAAATCATGATCCTTACTCATGGGAGCATAATCTGCCAATACTTCCATTATGGTTAACAAATCACGTATGGAAACCCTTTCTCTTAATAAATTTTGAAGAACTTTTTGCACAATACCCAAAGAAAGCTGGCCTGGAACAAGCTCTTCTACTACTTTGGGACTGTTTTTAGCCAGATTATCCAACAAATGCTGTACATCCTGCCTGCCTAAAAGATCAGCTGCATTGTTTCTTATAAGTTCTGTAAGATGTGTTGCTATCACTGTTGGATTATCCACAACTGTATATCCGGCAAACTTAGCATCTTCTTCTTTATCTACCGGAATCCATAAGGCAGGAAGATTAAATGCCGGCTCCTTTGTTGGAATTCCTTCAATTTTTTCAGTTAAACCTCCTGGATCCATAGCAAGCATGTGATCTATCATAAGTTCTCCTTTTACAACTTCAACTCCTTTAATCAACACTCTGTATTCAGAAGGTTTTAGCTTAAGATTATCCCTTATATGTATAGGTGGAATAACAACTCCAAGCTCCATGGCAAACTGTTTTCTCAAAGCCTTAATTCGTCCTAAAAGAGAACCATCCTGTGCTTTATCCACAAGGGGAATTAATCCATATCCAACTTCAAGCTCAAGTAAATCAACTACAAGCAGATGCTCCACTTCATCAGGTCCATCTTCTACAAGTTCTTCCTCCTCGCCATTCTCTACTTCACCATCTAACACAGAACTGCCCTGCTTTTGAAAAAAATATACTGAAGAAGAGAGAATTACAGCCAAAGTTAAAAAAGGAAACGCAGGAAGCCCTGGAACCATTCCAAAAATAAAAATTACAAAAGAACCAAGGTAAACGGGAACTGGATTATTAAAAATATGTTTCCCAAACTCCTTACCCATTTTATCTTCAGAACCTGATCTTGAAACTAAAATACCTGATGCTGTCGATATTACAAGTGCTGGAATCTGGCTTACCAGTCCGTCTCCTATGGTAAGAAGAGTATAATTTGTGCTGGCATCTGCGATGGACATATCCATCTGAAAAACACCTATTATAATTCCACCGACTATATTAATCACAGTAATTATAATTCCGGCAATTGCATCTCCCCTTACAAACTTACTGGCTCCATCCATTGCTCCGTGAAATTCAGACTCTTTTGATATTTCTTCTCTTCTTTTTTTAGCTTCAGATTCATCTATCATTCCAGCATTTAAATCAGCATCTATTGCCATCTGCTTTCCAGGCATTCCATCTAATGTAAATCTTGCAGCAACTTCAGCTATACGACCAGATCCTTTTGTTATTACTATAAAATTAATAAGAACAAGAATAATAAAAATTACAGCACCTACAACATAATTACCTCCCACAACAAAACTGCCAAAAGCCATAATAATAGAGCCGGCTGCTTTGACTCCCTCCTGCCCGTGGAGAAGAATAAGACGTGTTGAAGCAACATTTAATGATAGACGAAACAGGGTAAAAACAAGTAAAATAGAAGGGAAAATAGTAAAGTCTACAGCTTTATTAGTATACATTGTAGTAATAAGAATAATAATTGCTATAGCAATATTTAAAGCAAGCAGCAGATCCAAAAAAACAGGGTGAATTGGAAGCAGCATAACAACTAAAATGCCAATTACAAAAACAACCATTCCAATATCAGAAACATTCTTTTTAAAACCACTTATTAAGGGAGTAAACTTATTTTCCATAATATTTTCAATAAATCTGACAAAATATTGACATACAGCGTTAAAAGAATGACGTACTTTCTATATTTTTCCTTTTAATTTATAAACATAGGCAAGTAACTGTGCTACTGCCTGAAATAATTCAGATGGGATATCTGACCCAACTTCTACTATACCATACAAATTTCGAGCCAGTTCTTTATTTTCTACCACAGGAACATTACTCTTTTTTGCTATTTCTTTTATTTTTTCAGCTATAATCCCTGCTCCTTTTGCAACAACCTTAGGCACACTCATAACATCAGAATCATACTTTATAGCAATTGATAGATGTGTTGGGTTTGTTACTATTACATCTGCATCGGAAACATCCTGCATCATACGTTTTCTCGCTGCATCCAATTGAATACTTCTTATTTTTGCCTTAACCTTTGGATCACCCTCCATCTGTTTTCTTTCTTCTTTCACTTCTTCTTTTGTCATTTTAATCTGCTGTTCAAACTGCCATTTTTGATAAATATAATCAAAAATAGCTATAACCATCATAACAATTATTACCCATATAAATATCTTAAATGAAATATTTAAGATATATATATAAATACTCGCAAGACTCTTGTCATAAAGATGCGATATGATATCAATTTCACCTTTTATACTGAAATATGCTACTCCTCCAACAACGATAAGCTTTAAAAATGATTTTAATGCTTCAACAAAAGATTTTAAGGAAAATAATTTAGCAAAACCTGTAATAAAATTTAATTTGTTAAATTTGGGGCTTATAGCCTTAAAAGAAATTACAAATCCTACCTGAACAATATTTACGGCAAGGGCAATTAGAAAAACAGCAGCAAAAACAGGAAGAACTGTTAACACAAATTTTGACAAAACTTTTATAAGTAAATTTATTATATACTGATCATTCAGGTTTAATACAGATTCAAAGCTAAAAAGCTCTTTCATAAATTCTTCAAGATTTACATAGATATATTTTCCACCAAAATACAGTGCAAGAAGTCCTGCAAGAAGTACAGCAACCGATATAACCTCAACACTTTTGACAACCTGTCCTTCTTGTCTTGTTTCTCTACGTTTTTTACCGGTAGCCTTTTCAGTTTTTTCCTGCAATCCTTCAGCCACTTAAGCCACCTCCCATCAAAACAAGAACCCCGTTCATAAGCTGCTTAAATTCTATCATATATTGTTTGGTAGTAATTAAAATAATTTGCAGTATAAACACGAAAAAAAAGAGTCCCACAACAATTTTTACAGGAAAAGCTGCGACTAATATATTCATCTGAGGTGCAAATTTTGCCATCAAACCAAAAGAGACACTAACACATAAAAGAGCAACTATTGCAGGAGCTCCTATCTTAAAAGCCTGGCTAAAAATAACAGAAAAGCATAGTATAATTCTATCTAAAAGTCTTTGATCTAAAAAAATCTCTCCAACCTTTATGAGGTCAAAGCTTTTCACAACAACTGAAATAAGATAAAGATGACCATTTAACAGAAGAAAGACAAGAAGAACCACCCAGTTGCCTATTTGATCTAATACAGCAACCTGAGATCCTGTTTGTGGATCAAGTACATTTATCATTGAAAAACCCATCTGAAAACTTATCAATTCACCAGCCAGCTGAATAGATGCAAAATACATCCGAAGAATCAATCCAATGGTCAAACCCAGGATAAATTCAGAAACAACAAGAATAAGAAGAGATATTAAATTTTCAGGAAAAACAAAAATAGATGGGTCCAAACCAGGAACAATTGAGAAACTTATTAAAAGAGCCAGACCTGCTTTAACAAGGACAGGAAAAACATTGCTTCCAAAAAAAGGAAGCAGCATCAAAACAACACTTACCCTTATCAATATAAGTAAAAAAACTGCAAACTGATCAAAAGGAAGATTTAAAAGCTCCATAATTTAATATTGATACAACCCTATTTTATATACATGGGAATATTTAATATAATATTTCTTGTGTATGTGGTAAGTTTTTCTATAATCCAGGGTGCAAAATATGAAACGCCAAGCAAGACTGCTAAAATTTTGGGAATAAATGTTAAAGTCATCTCCTGTATTGATGTTACCGCCTGAAACACACTTACAACCAACCCTACTATAAGTCCCAGCCCTAACATGGGCATCGCAACAAGTATTGTAAGGTAAATACCTTCCTTTGCAAATCCTATTATAAAATCAGGTGACATTTTTATTCCCCCTTGCATTTATACATTAAAACTTTTAATTAAAGAGCCTGAAAGAATATTCCACCCATCAACCAGCACAAATAAAATAAGCTTAAACGGTAGAGATATCATTACAGGTGGAAGCATCATCATACCCATGGAAAGTAAAACACTCGCCACAACCATATCTATGATAAGAAAAGGCACATACAATATAAAACCAATAATAAATGCCGTTTTAAGCTCACTTATTACAAAAGCAGGAATCAGTGTAAGAAGGGAAACATCATCTTTTGTTTTAGGCCGGTTTATCTTTGCTGCCTTAATAAACAAAGCCAGATCATTTTCCCTTGTATTAATAAGCATAAAATTTTTTACAGGAGCAACAGTTTCGGTAAAAGCCTTTTTATAATCTATCTCCTCATCAAGATACGGTCTTAAACCATTTTCATATGACAGGTTCCACACAGGAGTCATGATAAAAAAAGTAAAAAAAAGAGCAAGACCCACCAGAACCTGATTAGGAGGACTCCCCTGGATTCCCACGGCCTGGCGAAGAAAATGAAACACAATAATAAGTCTGGTAAATGATGTCATCATTATTAAAATTGCAGGAGCAAGAGATAAGATAGTTAATAGAGCTATTATCTCAAGAGCTGTGGCTATCTGGTCAGGACTTTCTGCTTTTTCAACACCTATTTTTATTAAAGGAAAATGAAATGGAGCACTGTCTGCAAAAGATGGTATAATAATATCAATTATTACAAAAATTAATATTGCAGCAGTAAATAAATTCTTTACATAAAACATTAAACTCATAAAATTCCGTATACGCATAAAAACAGCACTTTTGAATAAATTTAATATCATTGGTTTTTTTTTGATACCCTGGATCTGTTTTTTAAAAAACTGCTTTTAAAATAATCCGCAAAATTTACTGCTTTATCTTCTTTTCCATCAAAATCCTTAAGATCTTTATCTATTTTGGCAATATATGAGATATTTTGCTGTGTAATTCCCACAAGAATTTTTTCTCCCAGTACATCTAAAAGAACTATTCTGTCTCTTGAAGTAAGAAAAAAAGAGTCTATGGATTTTATTACACCTCTTCCCATATTTTTTTCACCAGGCATAATTTTTTTCATTAAATATAAAACAAAGATTAGTACTGAAAATAAGATACAGAGTATGCCAGCACTTTTTAAAACAGGAATTAAAAAATTAAATGAAGTATCCATTGAAATCCCTTATCAGCCTAAGCTTTTCACACGTTCCATGGGGCTTACAATATCTGTAAGCCTGACTCCAAACTTTTCATTTACAACAACAACCTCACCCCTTGCCACAAGTTTTCTATTTATATAAACTTCCAATGGTTCACCTGCTAATTTATTCAACTCAACAATTGACCCCTGCCCTAACTGAAGCAAATCATTTATAAGCATTTTAGCTTTTCCCAACTCAACTGACAGCTCTAAGGGAATATCCAAAATAAAATTAATATCAGTTCTTTCAGGTTCTTCTTCTTTTTCCTCTTCTTCTGCTGCCTGTTGTTCTTCTTCTATTTTTTTTTCTTCTTCCATTTCCCTACTCCACTATTATTTTTTTATTCAACTTAAAAGACTGAAGCCCCCTTTGCACACCAGCAGTACCCAGCATTTTTGGAGTACCCTCAATCATTGCAACAAGAGGTTTATCTATATCCTGATCAAGCTGAATAACATCACCTGTTTTCATATTTATTAAACTTTCCCCTGTAATTTGAGTACTTCCTATTAAAACAGAAATATCAACTTCAGACTCTTTTATTATATCCTTTAACCTGTTCTGCCATGCATAATCTACATCCAGAGTTTCTGCCTGAAAACCTGCAGAAAGTTTATTACGTATAGGTTCTATCATTGCATAAGGAATACAAAGAGTTAAAGTACCTGCTGACTGCTCAAGTTCCACCTCAAATTTAGTCACAATAACAAGATCTGACGGCTGAACTATAGTTGCAAACTGAGGATTAACTTCAGACCTTACAAGAACTGTAGTAATTTCTTCAACAGGCTCCCATGCAGTTTCAAGATCCTTCAAACAAGCTTCTACAACTTTTTTTACCATAACCTCTTCAATGGATGTAAAATCTCTTCCTTCAATTCTTGCAGTACCTGTACCTTTACCACCAAAAAAAGTATCAATAAGGTTAAAAACAAGCCTGCTTTCAAGAACCAAAAGAGCATGCCCCCT
>JASFBI010000037.1 GCA_030149595.1 Desulfobacterales bacterium | reverse complement strand
CAAAGAGAGCCTGACAAATTTTCTACCTGAAGCGCGTGCTACAGATTTTGCCAAAGATGTTTTTCCTACACCAGGAGGTCCGACAAGGCAAAGTATCGGTCCTTTGATTTTTTTTGTTAATGATTGAACAGCCAGATACTCTAAAATACGTTCTTTGGGCTTCTCTAATCCATAATGGTCTTCATTTAATATTCTTTCTGCTTTATCAAGATCATTTTGAACCTTTGATTTTTCAAACCATGGAATTGAGATGATCCACTCAATATAATTTCTTACAACTGCAGCTTCTGCTGACATAGGAGTCATAAGTTTGAGTTTTTTAAACTCATTTTTGACCTTTTTCAACGCTTCCTTAGACATTTTTTTTCGTTTTATATTTTTTTCTAATTCGTCTAATTCGTCCTGACCTGTGTCTGCTGTCCCCATCTCTTTTTTTATGGCACGTATCTGTTCATTCAGATAATACTGTTTTTGAGTTTTTTCCATCTGACTTTTAATACGTGTTTTAATTTTTTGTTCTATACCGAAGATTTCGGTTTCTGTCTGGATAAACTTTATCAGGGTATGCACTCTTTTGTCTATTTTGTCTGTATTTAATAAAAGCTGCATATCCTGCAATTTAAACGGGAAAAGGGTTATTATGGTATCTGCAAGCTGTGAAAGGTTGTCAGCTTTTTGTATACCGGCTAATACGTCTTTTCCTATTTTTTTATTTATTTTTGTATATTCTTCAAAACTTTTATTTAATGTTCTATGAAGAGCCTCTTCCTTTGGAGCAGGCAAAGACTCTTCGTAGATAATTTCAAAATCAACTGAAAGAAAATTTTTATCCGATATAAAATTTAATATTTTTGCTCTGGTCTTGCCTTCGATAAGAACTTTTATTGTTTTATCAGGCAGACGAAGTAACTGTATAATATTACCAATAGTACCAGTTGTTGATAAATCGTGTTCTGTAGGATTTTCAATATTAGGATCTTTCTGGGTTGTTAGAAATATCTTTTTATCTCTATCCATTGCTTCTGTTAATGCAGCAATAGATTTTACTCTGCCTACAAATAAAGGAGCTATCATATGTGGGAATACAACCATATCTCTTAAAGGCAGAAGGGGGAGAGCAGAAGTTCCCTGCATAAGTTTATTCTCTTTGAATGTATTTGGTAAGTTGATCATTATTTAATATTTATTATGCCTGTTTTTTAGATTGCTCATAGAGCAATATTGGTTTTTCTTTGTTTAAAACAACTTCTTCACTAACTAAACACTCTTTAACATTATCCATTGAAGGAATTTCATACATAATATCCAGCAGGCAGTTTTCCATTATAGAACGAAGTCCACGAGCCCCTGATTTGCGTTTCATTGCCTCTTTTGCAATAGCTGAAAGAGAACTGTCAGTAAATTTTAAATTAACACCTTCGATTTCAAAAAGCTTCTTATACTGTTTAACAAGGGCATTTTTAGGCTGTGATAAAATTTTTATTAATGAATCTTCTTTTAATTCTCTAAGTGTACTTATTATAGGAAGTCTGCCCAAGAACTCCGGAATTAATCCAAATTTAACAAGATCTTCAGTTCGTATTAGCTCTAAAGTATCACCAATATTTTTATTTTTATCTTCTTTTGAAATAATCTTAGAACCAAAACCCATTGATTTAGCACTAATACGATGTTCAATTATCTTTTCCAGGCCATTGAAAGTACCTCCTGCTATAACCAGAATATTTGAGGTGTCAACTTTAACAAAATCCTGCTGGGGGTGTTTTCTTCCTCCTTTTGGAGGAACACTTGCAGTAGTTCCTTCAATAATTTTTAATAATGCCTGTTGAACTCCTTCTCCTGATACATCTCTTGTAATTGATGGATTAGCGGACCGCAAAGCAATTTTATCTATTTCATCAATATAGACTATACCCCGCTGGGCTTTTTCTACATCATAATCTGCATTTTGAAGTAAAGACAGAATTATATTTTCAACATCTTCACCTACATAACCTGCTTCAGTCAGTGTAGTTGCATCAGCAATAGTAAAAGGAACATTAAGAAATCTTGCCAGGGTTTGAGCAAGCAGTGTTTTACCAGATCCTGTAGGTCCTATTAAAAGAATATTGCTCTTCTGTATTTCAACACCACCGGTATCAATTGAAGATTCAAGTCTTTTATAATGATTATAAACAGCAACAGACAGGCTTTTTTTTGCCAGATCCTGTTCTATTACATAATCGTCCAGTAAACTTTTTATCTCCTTCGGTACAAGAATGGTTTCAGGAGCCTCGATTTTCTTATCGGTCTCTTCTTCAATTATTTCACTGCATAGCTGTATACATTCATCACAAATATATACAGCAGGACCTGCAATAAGCTTTTTAACCTCTTTTTGATTTTTACCGCAAAATGAACAGAAAAGGTTATCATTGACACTGTCTTTTTTTGTCATATTAGACCTCCGTTTTTGTTTTTTCTATGTCGGCAAGATCGTTTCTGCTGGTAATTACATGATCTATGATACCATATTTTTTAGCTTCATGGCTATCCATAAAAAAATCACGTTCCGTATCTTCCTCTATTTTTTTTAAATCCATTTTTGTATGTTTTTCCAGAATTGAATTTAAAATATCTTTCATTCTTAGAATCTCTTTTGCCTGTATGGCAATATCAGAGGCCTGACCCTGTGCGCCACCTGTTGGCTGGTGGATCATTATTCTTGAATTCGGCAGAGAATATCTTTTCCCGGCATCTCCTGCTGCAAGAAGTACAGAACCCATGCTTGCAGCTTGTCCTATGCAGACAGTGGTAATACTTGGTTTAATATACTGCATGGTATCATACACAGCTAAACCAGCAGTAATAACTCCACCAGGGGAATTAATATAAAAATTAATATCTTTATCAGGATCTTCTGATTCAAGAAAAAGAAACTGGGCAATTAAAACATTTGCAACTTCATCGTTAATTGCTGTACCAAGAAAAATAATCCTGTCTTTAAGTAGCCTTGAGTAAATATCATAAGCTCGCTCTCCCCTGCTACTTTGTTCAACAACCATTGGGATAATTGACAAAACTGCCTCCTTTTAAAATAAGATTTTAGGCTTTATTCAGAACCCTCCTCAGAAGAAACAGTTGCATCCTTTTCGGGTTCAATTTCAATGATTTCACATTTATTTAAGATAAGCTTTAATATCTTTTTTTCAAGTAGTGTTTGTTTAAAATACTCTTTTGTGTCCTTATTTTGCTCAAATTCTAATTTAAAATTATCATAGGGTTTGTTATATTCACTGGCAAGTTGTTTAACACCTTCATCTAATTCAGCCTTTGTAAGCTCCAGCGTCTCTTGTTCTATAAGTTTTTTTAATATAAGTTGGCGTCTTACCTGATTTACTGCTGTCTGCTTTGCTGTTTCTTCAAAACTTTTTCTATCTTTTCCCAGCTGTTCAAAAGTCATATTATTTGCTGTAAGAGCCTTTTCAGTTTCACCCATTATAGAGTTTTGCTCATACTGAGTCATTACGTCAGGAATCTCAAAATCCTGCTGGGATATTAGTGATTCAAAAATTTGTTCATTTAATTCCTGATCAATCCGTTTTTCATAACCCTGTTTTAAATTTTCAGTAATCTGCTCTTTTAATTTTTCCAGAGTTTCATATTCACCAAGCGATTTAGCAAAAACATCATCTATCTCTGGAATTATTTTTTCTTTCAGATCCTTTAAAGTTACTTTAAAGGTTATAGTTTGACCACCAAGATCCTTGTTAACATAATCTTCCGGAAAAAGTACCGGAAATTCTTTTGTTTCCCCAATATTTGTGCCAATTAACTGAGAATCAAACTCCGTAGAAATTACACCTGCTCCGATTTTAATTGAAAAATCATCTTTTTTTTCAATGCCTTTAAACTCTTTGCCATCTTGTGATGCTTCAAAATCAATTACAGCAATATCTTCGTTTTGAACAGGATGTTTTTCTTTAATTGATTCAAAAGAGGCAAATTTATCTTGCAGAGCTTTAAGCTGAATATCAATTTGCTCATCTGTAACTTTATATAAATTCTTTTTTAATTTAAATCCATCTATATTAAAGCCAGACAGTTCTGGTGATATCTCAATAACAGCATCATACTTATATGGTTCGTCTTCATTTAAATCAGGCGGGTCCATCTTAGGGGTGCCTATAATAGGAAGCTTGGTTTCAGTTAGTGCTTCTATAAAAGATTTTTGTATAACCTTTGAAGTTACCTCAGAATATACATCTTTTTTAAACATTCTTATTAAAACCGACTTAGGAACCTTACCTTTTCTAAATCCTTTTATCTTTGCATTTTTGTTTATATTTGCATAGCCTTTAGCTATTTCAGAAGTAATCTCTGCTTGGGGAATTTCTATATGTAGGATTTTTTTGACAGAACTTTTATCTTCAACCGTAACTTGCATAACAACCCTTTCAGTAAAATTTTATACAAAAATCTTAAAACTTAATCTAAAAATAAATAAAGTGCCTGAAGAAAAACAAAAAAGCAGACAGTTTTGTATAATGATTAGTTTTTATTGAAAGTTGTGCAGGAGAGGAGACACAAAATTTAACCCTCTTACCTAAAGATAATCAATTAAATCCAAAGTATCTACCAAATTCCAACAGTCCAGCATATAAAAACTATTTATTAAAATAAAAAATTATCTTTGATAAAGTTTTGACTTTATCAAAGATAAAGTTACAGTACATTATTAATATAACTTTAATTTTTACTTTATGTTTTAGTAAAATAATTACAAATTTGTGTCAAGAAAAATAAAGATAAGATATAGATTTTAGATAATTGGTAAATAAAATTATGAATAAACAGAAACAAAAAAAAAATGTAATGATCAGCTTATTTTTTATTTTTATTGCATCTTTTATTTTGTATGTTGAAGCTGCTATTTCTGCTGATAACAGATATAACAAAAAGAAACCTGTTATTATTATAGATCCTGGGCATGGAGGTTATGATAAAGGTATTACAGGAATTTATGGTTTGTTTGAAAAGAAAGTTTCACTGGTTTTTTCCAATATTCTGCATGATAAGCTTAAAGATAAATATAAAACAATACTGACAAGAACAGATGACTATTTTGTAAATTTGGTTGACAGGACTTCTTTTGCCAATCAGATGGATGGTAATCTTTTAATAAGCATACATACAGGAGGGGGGAGTTATCGTTTTTCATACTTTACTCTTTATTATGGTATTACCGGAAGGCAGCATATTCAATTAGATATGAATGACTCTTTGTCATATAATTCTTATACAACGCCTGAAGATATATGGGATTTGATTTCTAACCGGCATACAGATCATAGTAAAAAAATTGCTGAATTAATAAAAAAAAACTATACAAATAGTGAAAAAAAGGTGTGTAAAATAAAACAATATCCTCTGTTTATACTAAAAGGTGCAGATATGCCTGCAATTTTAGTGGAAATAGGCAATCTCTCAAATCCTGTGTGTGAAGATAAAGAATTAAGTAATAAAAAGTATCTTATAAAGCTGGCTGATATACTTGTATCTGCAATAGATGAATATTTTAAATAGTTTCTGAACTGTATAATTATTACATATCTGGTACAAAAAAATACTTTGAAAAATATAAATAAAAAGGAAATGAATTTTTTATGATTCCATGGGAATGTATAGACAGAGCAGATGTGCCTGACATGGGTGGAGAGCTGATCTTCTATAAACGAGCCGGTGAATATTCAATTAGAGCCAATGGATTTGAACTAATGAACAGCCGTTCCCATGCTTCAGAAGATGCACTTGCAACGTTGGCAATAGAAAGGGTTTTAGCGGACAACCCAAAAATTCTTATTGGCGGACTTGGTATGGGATATACTCTTTCAGCTGCACTTAGATGTCTGGAAAAAACAGGATATATTCATGTGGCTGAACTTGTACCAGCAGTAGTTTTATGGAATCAGAAACACCTTGGGCATTTGTCAGGATATCCGTTGTCTGACCCAAGAACAAGAATTTTTAAAACAGATATTGCTCATATTATAAGGAGGAAGTGCGGGGTTTATGATGCTATTTTGCTGGATGTGGATAATGGACCCGAAGGTTTGACCAGAAAAGATAATGACTGGCTTTACACCACACAGGGACTAATCGCAGCGGGACAAGCCATAAAATCAGGAGGAATCCTTGCTATATGGTCATCCTCTCCCAATGAGGTTTTTACAAAAAGACTTAAAAACTCCGGTTTTAAAGTGGAAACCAAACATGTACGAGCCAGAAATTCAAGAAAAGGCGGACACCATACCATCTGGCTTGCATCAAAAATATAAAAACAGACCTTTTAAATACTATCAAAAAGCAATGTCTTATAAATTTTTAATATATTTCCAGAATGTGTACTGTGCATAAAGTTTTGAAATTACAAAACCATGCCATCCATCTAAAAATCCTCTTTTTATTATAAACAATTTAAAAAAAGTCCAGTAAGGATTTAAAACAGCTTTAAATATATTTTTTTTTTTACTATTCAAAGTAGAGTATCTATTTTGCTTTTGAATAAATTCATCAATACTGTCATATGCTAAGTGTATCATATGGTTTTTTAAATATGAAGGCTTACTTTGAAGCTGTACACTTTCGTGAACATTTACTTTACTGAAAGAGCCTTTGCATCTATTAAACAATCTGACAGAATAGTCTGGATACAGTCCACAGGTTTTAATGTTTTTCCCAAAAAAATTATTCAACCGGCCTGTAAAGTATCCATCTGCCTTTGGATTTTCTAAGGTTTTTATGATTTCTTCCCGGAGTTTAAAAGTAATTCGTTCATCACTGTCAAGTACAAATACCCAGTCATTGGAAGCTAACTTTACAGCTGCATTTTTTTGAAGCCCAAACCCAAGCCATTCATTAGTATATACTTTTGCACCAAGTTTTTCTGCAATTTTACATGTATTATCCGTTGAACCACTATCAAGAATTAAAACTTCATTTGCAAACTGAGATGATTTTATAGCGTCTCCAATGAATCTCTCTTCATTTTTAGTAATAATAACAACAGACAGGTTATTTTTATTTATTTTCATGCGTAAATTTTCATCTTTTATAAAACCAAAACCTTTTATCTTTTTTTAAAAATAACATATTATGATTACTTGTTTTTGTAATTTGGTTTCTGTTTTGTAAAAAAAGCATTAATTCCTTCTTCAAAATCAGAACTTTGTGCACAAAGCATCTGGTTTCTATCTTCCATTGCAATTGTCGCTTCAAGACCGGAGGCATCCACACTTAGATTAAGACACTCTTTTGTCAGCCTTAGACCAAACGGTGTTGTTGCCAGTAAATCTTCTACAAGAGGTAAAACTGCATGTTCAAGATCACTATCTTCTACCACATCAGACACAAGCCCTACTTTTAAAGCACGCTCAGCATAAATAAACCTTCCTGTTAATATCAGTTCTGAAGCTACAGATAAACCTATTAAACGTGGAAGCAGATAGCTTACTCCCACATCACATCCGGATAAACCTATTTTAATAAAAGCTGCGTTCATTTTGGCACTTTTGCCGGCAATCCGGATATCAGATGCCAGGGCAATTGCAAAACCTCCGCCACAGGCTGCGCCGTGAACCAGACTTATTATTGTCTGGGGACATCGACGCATTTTTATTATAATTTCACTTATTTCTCTCTGGGCTTTCATGCCTTTGACAACTCCACTTATATCTATACCTTCTTTCAGGTCAAGTCCTGCACAAAAAGCCCTTCCAGATCCTTTTATAACAACAACTCTTACTTTTTGATTAAAATATAGTTCTCCAAAATAATTACGCAGCTCTTCAACCATTTTTTTATTAAGACTGTTTAAAGCATCCGGACGATTTAAAGTTAAATAATCAACACCATTTTTGTTTTCTATAAGTAATGTTTCATAATTCATAAAATTAACCTGTAAGTTATTTGTAGTTATTAAATCAATACCTGTTTATATTAACTATCTGTTACAGATAGTTAATATAAACAGGTATACTCCATATTTTTAAAATGACGTAAAATTGATACGTCTCTTTCATGATTTGCACCATGGTCATTATTTAAATTATTTCCATAGTTATTGCTTCCACAGGACATTCATAAGCACAAAAACCGCATCCAATACATTTTTTTTCATCAGAAAGCACAGGTATTTTTGACTCTTTTATGTTTTTTTGATAATCAAGTTCAAGAGAACCTGTGGGACACACATCAATACATATAACACAGGCAACACATTTTTTTAGGTTAATTACAGGTTTTTCCCATAATTTTTTTGATATCCTTTTACATATTCTGCCAAATGAATTTTCAATGGAGTTATAAGGACATATTCTACCGCATGCTCCGCACTCTATGCAGAGATTGTCATCTATTGTATGAAGACTTCTTTTTTCTCCGGAAACAGCATTGGAAGGACAAATTTTCAAACAAACTCCACATCCCTTACACAGCTTTGTTATATAATAGGCCATTGTGATTTCTCCAAGCATAAATTGGTTTTCTATTCATCTTTTTTTAGTAAAGGTTTTCCTGTTAAGGGATCCCATCCAAATTTTTCCCAGTAATCGGACATCATTTTTTTAATATCTATAGTTATATTTTTGTTTGCCCCTTTTATCTGGGCAGGATTACCAAGAACCCTGTTGCCTATTTTAAAGTCTCTCGGTTCTATACCATGCTTTATATTAAAAGCCTGCTTTAATGTTTGAATTCTTTTTCCTTTATTCATATATTCATCTGGTGTATAGTTCCAGCCTGTTGCTGCATTTAACCAGTTAAAAATGCGTATCCGTTTTGCTCCTAAAAAAGCACCGAACATACATACTCCTGCACCGTTTATAACATTTGTAAATTTACTGTTTGCAGCAGCTATCTCAGCCTGCAGATCATCTGCAAGAAATTTGTTTTTTTTAAGTGTAATAACTGGAATTTTGGGAATATTGGAGACAACCTTCCATAGTTGATACATTTCATAATACAGGCGGGAACCAGCCGTATGTTTTCCAGGTGAAGGTTCAACACAGTAGTGAATGGCATAGCCAGCATCATTTCTTGAATCATGCATGGGAAGCTCCTGGCCTCCCGCATGAAAACATAATTTTTCTGAACCTTTTTTTATTTTAGCAGCAGCAGGTTTTACCCCGTCTGCAAGAATATCACCTATCCCCTCCCGCTTAATCATTTTTTCAACAAGTGCTGTTATTGCTTTGGAATTACCCCATGAAAGTTCTATACCATCAGTATCTTCTTTTGTTAAAATATTTTTTTCATAACATTCTATGGCAAAAGCAACTGTACTTCCTGCTGAGATGGTATCCATCCCTGCCCTGTTTAACAATTCATTTAAGTAAAAAATACTATCTACATCTTTATTTAAACACAAACCTCCAAGGGAAAGTACTGTCTCATATTCAGGTTTATGGGTTTCTTTAAATTTTCCAGAGCCTTTACATATTCCACCGCAACCAAGAGGACATGAAAAGCAGTGGAATTTTGTTTTTTCACGTTTTTTAAAAACACTGGGACTACTTGAAAAACTTTTGAAAATCCCCCAGTCCTTATTAGAACCTTTACAGTT
>JASFBI010000354.1 GCA_030149595.1 Desulfobacterales bacterium | reverse complement strand
AGTCCATATCCGGCATACTCATCAATTATAGAATTTACACATAAATAATTTAGAAACTAATTTGTACAATTTCTACGTTAAAAAATAAATTTAATCCTCGGAATACAACAGGTATGCCTGCGGTTAAATTTATTTTTTTGCCTTAAACTTGAAGAAATTTTCATTCTGTAACAACCTGTCGACATGGATAATATAGAAGAATAAGGTAGTATTTTATTCAAATGCCTTGCCTGGTTTTACTCCAAACATCTTAAATAGCTTTGCAGCAGGGCAAAACCCTGTAAAAGAGGCCTGGATAAGATTTGCTCCAACAAATGCAGTAAACAGCAGCCAGTATGAGCTGTGTATTTGTGATAAAAAAAGAGTTACAAGTATAAAAGTACCTGCCATAGCATTTACGAGTTTATCAATATTCATCTTGTTCTCCATTGGGATATTGGGGGTATTATGGCAATATGTCCTGCTTGTTTAGTGCCTGAACGAAAACTATCTTTTTCATCAATGTCTTCTGCGTCAGATACAAAATCACAGTCTTCGTTCGGACACTATTTAATAATTTTCTTTAAGTATCTCAAAATAAGATTGGGGGTGTTTACATGCCGGACATATAGCAGTAGCCTCATCATTTTCGTGGATATAACCACAGTTTCGACACTGCCATGTAACTTTTGAATCTTTTTTAAATACTTTGTTTTTCTCAATATTTAATGCCAGCATATTATACCTTTTCTCATGCTGTTTTTCAGCAACTGCTATTGCTTCAAATACCGTGGCAATTTCATCAAATCCTTCATCCCGTGCTATTTTGGCAAAATCAGGATACATTGTTGTGTGTTCATAATTCTCACCCTGGGCAGAACCTTTAAGATTTTCTAGTGTGGATCCGATTATGCCCGCAGGAAAGCTGCCTGTTATTTCAACTTCACCACCTTCGAGCAATTTAAATAATCTTTTCGCATGCTCTTTTTCCTGATTTGCAGTCTCTTCAAATACTGAAGAGATCTGAACAAAGCCTTCCTTTTTAGCTTTACTTGCAAAATAAGTATAGCGATTTCTTGCCTGGGATTCTCCAGCAAAAGCTGTTAAAATATTTTTTTCTGTTTGTGAACCTTTCAAGGTAAGCATAATTTCTCTCCATATTTTTATTATATTTGGGAAATATTTAAGAAAATGACATACTATTACCAAAAAAAGAAGGCCTGTACAAGTTTTTTATGCAAAAGGACACTGATAATACCTATTCCATAAGGATAAACGTGATGGCTTTATATATTTTCCCAAATAAAGTTATTTGAGACACACTACAATGCCCCAACGAAAACTATCTTTTTCACCAATCTCTGCATCAGATCAAAATCAATATACTGTTACATTTGAGCATTAAGCCGGATCATGAATTGATAACTGCAAGCAACTCTTCATCTGAAAAATTTTTCATAAGCCTGCCTGACTCTTTTTTTAACTTTTCCAGCAAAAAACCCATAGATTCAGGCTTTATCACAACTCCAAGAGTATTCAATTTATGTTTTAATGCATTTTTTCCTGTTTTTTTGCCTATTAAAAATTTTCTTTCAAGACCAACTTCGCAGGGACTATATAATTCGTAATTAAGGGGATTTTTCAGCAGCCCATCAATGTGAATTCCAGATTCACAGGTAAAAATATCACTCCCTACCACAGGTTTTTTAGGAGAAACAGAAATTCCAGAAGCACTTCCCACATAATCTGAAAGCATGGCAAGATATTTTAAATTATATTTTTTATTTTTTATTTTTGCCATAAAAGCCACAATTTCTTCTGTTGAAGTTATACCTGCCCTCTCTCCAAGACCATTAACAGAAGAATCTACAAAGTCAGCGCCTGCGGTAAAGGCACTGACAGAATTGGCTGTTGCCATGCCAAAATCATTATGCATATGCACTCCAAGATCAACATGAACAAACTTTTTTAACTTTTTTACTAAATCAACAACAGAAACAGGATCCAATATCCCCAGTGTATCTGAAAACCTTATCCTGTCAACACCCTCATCTTCAGCCACAGCACAAACATCTTTGATAAATTTAAAATCAGCCCTGGAAGCATCTTCCAGTCCAAGTGAGAGATAAATTCCGGTTCTCTTTTTTGCAAAAGAGATCGTCTCTTTTACTTTTTCAAGAACCCACTGCCTTTTTTTTCGAATCTTATTTTTTATCTGAATATCTGAAACAGAAATTGATAAATTTAATCTATCTGGAAAACAGACAAGGGACTCTTCTATATCTTTTTTAAGACATCGGCTCCAAAGCGACAACACTGCCTTGCACCCCTCTTTTTTTGCAAGACAGCAGATCTCTTTTATGTCAGAATCTCCCATTGCGATACCTGCTTCTATCTCTTCTACACCTGTTTTATCAAGAAGCCTTATTATGTTCAACTTGTCATCAATACTAAAATATACATACGCTGTCTGTTCACCTTCTCTTAAGGTTGTATCTACAATACCTTTCATAATCTGCTTTCTCCCATACTATTTTCATCTGTATTTTTTTATATGAAACTCTGTCCAACAGACCGTAATCATGAGAGTTTCTATTTTCGTTGTGCCCGACAAAGAATAATCATGCTCCGGCCATGCCGGTTATACAGGCATATTAGCTGGGCACTACATTCAACAATCACAACAATTGTAAGAGCAAAAAACAGGCCCCAATGCCCTGCTGTATAAAATTAAAGCTAACCTTTTGTTTTTATAATATATAATAGATATAAAGGAAAAAACCAAAAACAACATAAATGTACTTACCGTGCAATATACTACCAAAATGTATACATCCAACTATGCAACCGCTGCAAAAACAGACAACAGATCAGTCTATCATACTCCTTCCAGCTAACAGCCTCTAATAGACCAAGCAATACAAAAGAAAATTATTATTTACTCTTCTTAGGTTGCATAAAACATATATTTGATATATAATTATAGACAACAAATAATTAATTGTTACTGTTCCAGATTTTATTACTTATATTTTTAAAAAATTTAAATACAAATATAAACTGGAAACATATTTTTTCCATCGACAGGCTGTTACAGAATAAAAATTTCTTCAAGTTCAAGGCAAAAAAATAAA
>JASFBI010000353.1 GCA_030149595.1 Desulfobacterales bacterium | reverse complement strand
TAATAATCCCATTTTTTTTGTAGGGTCAGGTTGGTTGGATTCTAAAACTTAAATTTTTGGATTTTAAAAAAAACGTACAGGCTGTAAGATTCTTCTTGCAGTAAAAGGTTTTGCCATGTTCAGTGTTTTTCCTCTTTTAAGAGAAACCTTAGACGGAATTTGCGCAAGTTCGCCCCATGAGGCATGTTTGGGGAAAATGGAATTTAAACGTGAAGTACACACCTTTGCTGCTGCTTACAGCAACGCAGATATAAAAGAGGTTATTAGGTTTTCAGATCATATTGTTTTCAACTCCTTTTCCCAATGGAATCGTTTTAAAGAGATGGTAAAAGAGTCTTGCAGGCAGATCTCCTGTGGTATTCGTGTTAACCCAGAGCATTCCGAAGGAGCTGTCTCCATTTATGATCCATGTGCTTTTGGCTCAAGGCTTGGGGTGCTTCAAAGGGATTTTAACATAGAAGACTTGTGCGGTATATCTGGTCTGCATTTTCATACTTTGTGTGAGCATGGAGCTGACGCTCTTATGCGAACTGTTAAAACCTTTGAAAACTCATTTGGAGAGTATCTTAAAACTCTTTTGTGGGTTAATTTTGGAGGAGGCCACCATATTACAAAGGAAGGTTATGATATTGATCTGCTTTGCAGCATAGTAAATTCAGTGAAAAAAAAATATGGAGTGGAAGTATATTTGGAGCCTGGAGAGGCTGTTGTTTTAAATGCAGGGGTGCTGGTTGCATCTGTATTGGATATTGTTCACAATGATATGGATATTGCTATTTTAGATACTTCTGCTGCAGCTCATATGCCTGATGTGCTGGAGGTACCATACAGGCCATTTGTTGCAGGCAGCGGGCAGCCAGGAGAAAAACTTCACACCTATCGTCTTGGGGGACACTCCTGTCTTGCCGGAGATATTATTGGGAAGTATTCATTTGACAGGCCTCTTAAAATAGGTGATAAACTGGTTTTTACGGACATGGCACACTATTCCATGGTAAAGACCAATACATTTAACGGCTTGAAATTGCCATCTATTTTTTTGTATGAACCTGAAAAGGACAAACTTGAGTTGATAAGAGAGTTTGGATATGAAGATTATAAAATGAGACTTTCATAAATAATGAATAAAACAGGAGATAAATGAGTATATCTGAATTTCATGGGTTTTTAGAATCAGAACTTGGCCGGCCTGATCCTGAAAAATGTCTGTTTCATGTTGTGCCTGTCTGTTATGAAAAAAGTGTGTCCTATGGCAGGGGAGCAGGGCAGGGGCCTAAGGCTATTCTTGAGGCTTCCCTGCAGCTTGAAATTTTTGACGGAAAAGGAATCCCTGCAAAAAGAGGGATTTTTACCCTGCCTGCTATTTTATGTGAAGAAGAACATAGCAAAAGTCTTACTGAAATATCAGAGTCTGTTACAGATATTATAAAAAGTAAGAAAATTCCTGTCCTTCTTGGCGGAGAGCATACAGTATCTGTTGGAGCATTTTATGGATTGCAAAAGCTAAAACAGCCTGTGGGAATTGTTCAGTTTGATGCACATGCTGATTTAAGAGATACCTTTGAAGGATCTAAGTTTAGTCATGCCTGTGTAATGCACAGGGCAGTTGAGATGGAACTTCCCATTTTTCAGATAGGAGTAAGAAGTCTTTCTCCCTACGAAGTTGAATTTCGCAAAGAAAATTCCATTGCTTATTTAGATGCTGCAAAAATTGCATCAGAAGGGATACCTGAAACTTTTTTACCCGAGGACTTTCCAGAAACAATCTATATAACCTTTGATGTGGACGGGTTTGATCCGTCAGTAATATTGGCTACAGGAACTCCTGAACCTGGAGGGTTTGGCTGGTACCAGGCACTGGAACTTTTAGAGAAAGTCATTAAAGGCCGAAAAATAATAGGATTTGATGTTGTGGAACTTGCTCCTTTAAAAGGGTTGCATGCATATGATTTTACTGCTGCCAGGTTAGTTTATAATATTATGGGTATGATTGACAGGAACTGTTGTACAGTGGATACATAATATCTCAACAAGCTGTTACGAAATTTCATTCTGTAACAGCTTGTTGAGATAGGGAAGTATGTATTATCTGATATTTTTTTTATAAACCTTCAAGCTTTGCTATAATATCACTCATTACTTCATTTGCTCCGCCACCTATCTCTATAAGTTTTGTGTCTCTGAATGCCCTTGAAATCAGATTGTCATCCATAAGCCCGCTTCCTCCATACATTTGCAGGCAACCATCAGCAACTTTGCTTACAAGTCTTCCACCAAAAAGTTTGCCCATGGAAATTTCTTTTGAAGCATCCATTCCTGCTGTTTTCATACGAACAATATGATATGTCAGCTGTTTTAGACATTCAGCTTCTGTCAGCCAGTCTGCAATTCTGTGTCTTAAAACCTGTTTTGTTATAAGAGGTTTTTTAAATACAATTCTTTTTTTTAAATATTCGACGGTATCGTCAATCATTTTTTTTACTCCAACATATGCCATGGGTAAACAGCCAAAACGTTCATGTTGAAACTGCATCATTTGATGAATAAAACCTTCATTTTCTATGCCTATGAGATTTTTTGCAGGAATTCTCATGTCATCAAAGTAAAGCTCTGCAGTATCACTGCTCTTCATCCCTATTTTTTTAAGTTTTTTTCCTACAGTAAAACCGGGCAGGTTTGTTGGAACAACAAAAAGACTAAATGAGTGGTAGCCAGGTTTGTCACTGGTTCGTGCAAGCAGGGTGAGAAAATCTGATTGTGTACCATTTGTAATAAATGTTTTACACCCGTTTAAAATATATGAATCACCGTCTTTTTTAGCATAGGTTGTTATGGCACTGACATCTGAGCCTGCATTTGGTTCTGTTATAGCAATGGATGCAACCATATCACCTGATATTGCCGGTTTTAAATAGGTCTCCTTTAAATATTCGCTTCCAAATTCATCTATAGCCGGAGTCGCCATATTTGTCTGAACCATGATGGCCATGGGGATTCCTCCGCAGTTAATGCCGGCAATTTCTTCAAGAAATACAGTCTCATACCAGTAGTCAAGCCCCTGGCCTCCGTATTCAGGTTTGTACCTGATTCCTAAAAGACCCAGATTCCCCATTTTTTT
>JASFBI010000352.1 GCA_030149595.1 Desulfobacterales bacterium | reverse complement strand
TATTGAGCCAGTATTTTTCCCAAAGCACCATAGGGATCAGTATCATTTGACTGAAAAGCATTAACAACCCAGAAAGGGGGTTGAACATCTATGGTATCTGCAAAATCAATCAAAATAGATGATAAATCTGCCCAAAGATCAGAATCATAATTATTTATAAGATCTTTTCCTAAAAATTCAGGAAGTTGATTTATGAGATTATCAGTACTGTGTAATGATGTCCATTCAGAAAAAAGATATTGTACAAATCCATCTTTTTTTGCAGCAGCAGCAGAAATAGTTAAAAGATTATCATAATTCCCCTGAAAGATATCCAGTATTTCAGGAAGACTTCTGGTTATTATACTGTTAAAATCTCCTGGATACTGCCACCCTTTCCCATTTTTATCAAAATTTGCAAATAAAACTCCTGCTGTATGAGTCAGAGCTTTTATCTCATCATTTTTAATATCAACTGATCGAAAGGTCTTATCAACAATATTAATTACATCTTCTAATATATTATACTTTCCTTTAGTCTCTCCATTGTCACTTAATAGCTCACATAGAGCATCAAAAAGTTTATAAAAATTGTCCCACCCAGCTGAACTTCTCCTTGTATCAGAAACAACTGCCAGTCCTTTTCCTGTTTCATCAGATCCTATTAATTCATCTATTATTTTAGATAAACTTATATCTTCAGATCTGACAGGCACAGGAGTTCCGTCTGCATCTTTTTCATATATATTTGCAGGATATATTTTAGGTTCATAATACTCTTCTTCATAAATCCTGTTCATCTCACTTTTCTCAAACTTTATACAGGATGTTATTTGTTCCAGACCATATAAAAGTTTCCTTCTTGTCCCCCATGTTGAATAATTCTCTTCACTCCATGAAGGGTCATGCGGGTTATCTCCAAAAATATCATCATTTCCAAGAAGATAAAGCAGTCTGAATATTTTGGTAACTATTCTGGTATTTGGTTGATTATCATGGTCTATTGGCCTATACAGGTCATAACCTCCACAGATAAGAGACAAAATACCATCACAGCTCCTCTTCTCACTTTCAATAAGCATAGAAATCATACTCATATCATCAATGGGCATATAAAAATGTTTTTCCTCCCACCCTCCCCAGTAAGGTTTATTTTCAGCGATTACATCAGATGATCTGGTTAAAAAATACCCCTTGTACTCTTCTCCATATTCGCCAAATTCAGGATCTTTTACAGCACCACCTATATTACGATGTTTCCATGTATTTCTCGGATAGAGACCTGCATTTTTCTGATAATAATATACAGGCCTTGCTATCATTGGCATAAGACCATCAATAACCAGCCCCATTGTATTTTTTTCTTTTATGTTATCTCCGGCATACTCAAACCATGCTCCCATCATATGGTTAAAAAGAGGAAGCATAAGATTTCTTCGATTCCATACAGGATCTGATCTGTCTGCTTTAAAGGTTATATCTCCATGTGAAAGATCTGCAATACTGCTTGATGAAACACATACCTTATAATCATCTCCGGCATAATCTTTAAACGGAAAAGCAATGTTTGTTGCACCAGGGCCTGTATGCCCTGTAAAAGCAGGAAGGGCAGATCCTGTTCCGAGAATCTGATTATAAACTAAATCTTTAACTATTTCTGTGACAGATATATTACCTGCTATTTTATCTATTCCAAACAGATGTGTTTTTAAATCAAAATCAATACGAAAATCACCAGGAATTTTAGAAAAACCACTATGTCCTGCCCTTGCCCACACTTTATTTGGAGCAAACTTCCTGGCATCTAAAAGTCCTGTAAAACCATTTGACTTTATTGTTAAAAAAGCAGCTCCCTTTACAATCCCTGCAAACTCAAGATACAGAGGTACAACAATGGCATATTTCCGATCACTTGTCAGCCATTGGAAATTTCTATAGGCTGATTCCTCATATGTTGCACACTCCCTTTGAATACATTTCTCAGGAATCATATCTCTAAACTCCATGGCTCCTGCCTCAGCTGCATTCCCACTTACAATATCATCTGGTGTATAGCTTTTTCCATCATAATGTACCAGATAGTAATCTGATTTCCATTTTTCATAAAAGCGGTTGTTTATTCTAAGCTCTGGATTATTCGGATCCTTTACATCATCTTTTCCCTGATATGGATATCTGTATTCCCATGTGCAAGGATCATTTAAATCTGGTTTTGTAATTATTATATTTTTTCTGCCGTCTACCCTGTAATATGTGTATTTATCACCGTCTTGTGTCATCCCTTCTGTGCTAAAATACGGGCTTTCACCTCTGTATGCTGATCTTTCCATGGCAGTTAAATACCATCTCGCAATTGAGACTTCACCATATCCATCAACACTGTATGCTCCAAATGAATTTAATTCTTCTCCTTCGTATCCATTTATATTACCACCTTGAGGTGTTCCAAAATCACCGGTCTGAAATCCGCTCATCATTGATGTAACCTGATAATTCTGATCATATGCAAACCTGTATTTATCGCGATCTGTATATGTAAAAGGATTGGTACTTCTTGATACATTATTTCCTGTTCTTGTATAATCCATTGCAAGGGTATAGAGTCCCAGATTCATGTTAGTACCCAAAATATTTACATTGACAACGTCTTTTACTCCAAGATTATTAAACACATCATTTAACGTAATATATCCTGTGGCATTACCATGTCCGTGATCTGCAGAAGCATCAACCATTAAACCTGGTTTACTTATTATTTCTCCGGTTTTCCCTCCATCATCCCATCCAACATAGTTTGCAGTTGAAGCTATATTTACAAAAGACTCCATAAACGATGCACCAAAAGCATCATCTTTATAATTTCCCACCAGCGGCTTCATGCGATCTTTCCCCATAATATCAGATCTCAAAATTTCATATATGGACTCTTCTAATTTTGAGGCAACACTATTGGAATTATCAGTATCAAAGTCTATTATATCCAATCTTTGACATATTACATCCATTGGATAAGTTTTCATATTATCTCTATCTATTATAGCAGAACCTTCCCTGTCAGCCCTTTTAAATAACAGCCCGGGAACTGTAGCAAATATTTCATTCAACATAACTTTTAAGCTGGCATCTGAATGAATTATATCA
>JASFBI010000351.1 GCA_030149595.1 Desulfobacterales bacterium | reverse complement strand
CCATCATGGTATTGTAAATCATGATGACATTCTTTTTTATTAGTAATTTTATAAACAGCTTTTAAAATATAATTAAATTTATCGTATTTTAAAAACTTATCTATTAATCCAAAATAATCTCCATATGTTAAATAACTTTTACCTACTTTTTTTTCTTTAAAATTTAATAATTCTAAAGGGAAATTTTTTCCCCATATATTATTTTTTTTAGTAACAGGTTTTTTTATATCTGATATATAAAAATTAATATTTTTTTTACTATTCATTTTTTATAAACTAAAAAGCGATTAATAACTTTTAATTTAAAAATTATTAACCGCTTACTTTTTTTATCTATAAATTATCTGTATTTTTTTAATTCTTCTAATATCTCTTCTGCAACAGGATATCCTAATTCAATAGATTTATCACAATGTTTAATAGATAGCTTATATTCTTTTTTTTCTATATATGCAATAGCTAAATTGTTATGTATAATAGGGAAATTACTATCTATCTCCATAGCTTTAAGATTAATTTCTATACTTTCATCAATTTCTTTATTCATTAAATAAGCATTTGCAAGGGTTGCATATGCCTGAATAAACTTAGGATTAAATTTTATAGCTTTTTTTAAAACAGCAACAGCTTCATCATATTCACCTTTTTGGAGTAAAGCAAATCCTATATTTCCATATCCTATGGCAAAACCAGCTCTATATTTTACAGCCAGCCTGTTATAATATAAACATCCATCTAAATCATTTTGTGCAAGACGTATTCCACCAAGCTGAATATATGCTTCAACTAAATGAGGGCTGTTATCTAAAGCACAAAGAAAAGCTTTTTCTGCTTCTTTATAATTTTTTTTACCTAAAAGTGCAGTAGCGAGATTATAATGTGATACAGAACATTCAGGATTCGATTGTATGGCATTTTGTTGCATAGCTATATAATCATCTACATTTTTAGACTTTTCCATAATTTTTTCCTTAACTGTAAAAATAATAAATATTTTTTAAATACTAATAAATATGTTAACAAAATATTAAAAACAGTATATGTTATAAACATATAATAAATATTGTTAATATCTATATAGTTATTAATTAAAAATCAATTGTTTTTAATATAAAATTTTTATTAAAATAAACTGTTATTTAAGTATGATAAACTACTTATTGTATATATAAACAACATATAATAAGTAGTTTATTATATATAATATATAAAAAACATATACTATAAAAGAAAAGGAGAACAAAAAAAACATGAAATATATATCAATAATAATTTCTTTTTTAATTTTAACTTCCTCTTTTTGTTTATCTGAAACTATGTATATAACAGATGTTCTAAAAATAACTTTCAGATCAAATCCTGGATTAAATTATAAAATTATAAAATATTTAAAATCTGGATATAAAATTGAAGTGGTTGGGAAAAAAGATAATTGGTCTAAAATAATTCTTCCTAATAAAAATGAAGGATGGGTATTAACCCAGTTTTTAACAAAGGAAATTCCAAAAGCTATAAGGCTTGAAAAAATAAATAAAAAATTAAATTCACTTAACAGTCAATCAGATTTTTTTAAAAAAGAAAATTTTAATTATAAAAGTCAAAATAAAAAATTAAAGAAAACTTTAATTGAAGTTGAAAAAAAACTAAAAGAGATAACTTTTTCCTATAAAAATTTAAAAAAAGATTCATCTACTTTTTTAGCTATAAAAAAGAAATATAAAAAAATGTCAGCTGATCTTTTAGAACAAACACATAAAGCTAATGAATTAGAAGAAAGCTTGCTTCAAAGAAATATTAAAATGTTATTAGCAGGAGCAGGTATACTTTTTATAGGTTTTGTTATAGGAGTAATATTAAAAAAAGGAAAAAGAAAATCGTCTTTAGGATATTAATAAATTAAAATATATACTATTTTATAATTATATATTTTATAAGGATTATATAAAATGGAAGTAAAAGTAGATTTTTTAGTAATAGGAAGTGGTGTAGCAGGTCTTACTTTTGCTTTAAAAGTAGCAAAATATGGTAAAGTTGCTTTAATAACAAAAAAAGAGATAAACGAGAGTAATACAAATCATGCTCAGGGTGGAATAGCTTCTGTTTTTAGTTCTTTAGATTCATTTGATCTGCATATAAAAGACACTCTTTCTTCTGGTGTGGATTTATGTAATAGAGATGTTGTTGAAATGGTTGTAAAAGGAGGTCCTGAAAGAATAAGAGAGTTAATTGATTTTGGTGTTAATTTTAATATTAAAGAAGATGAAAATACACAAAATTTTGATTTAAGCAGAGAAGGTGGTCATTCTCAAAAACGTATTGTTCATGCCCAGGATATGACAGGAAGAGAGGTTGAAAGTGTACTTGTAGAATGTGTTTATAAAAATAAAAATATAGATATTTATGAACATCATATAGCAATTGATCTTATTACACGTTCAACCAGAATGAAAAGAGGACTTGTTGTAACTAATTATGAAGATACCTGTTGTGGAGCTTATGTTTTAGGTAGAAAAGAAAAAAAAGTAAAAACATTTAATTCTAAAATAACTTTACTTGCTACAGGTGGTGCAGGAAAGGTTTATCTGTATACAAGTAACCCTGATATAGCTACAGGTGATGGTATAGCTATAGGTTATAGAGCTGGGGCAACCATAGCTAATCTTGAATTTGTTCAATTTCATCCAACATGTTTATATCATCCGGATGCTAAAAATTTTTTAATTTCAGAAGCTGTAAGGGGCGAAGGAGCAGTATTAATTAATACTGCTGGAGAACCTTTTATGTTTAAATACGATAAAAAAAAGGATTTAGCTTGTAGGGATATTGTAGCAAGAGCTATAGATTCTGAATTAAAAAAGAGTGGTGATAGTTGTGTTTATTTAGATATATCTCATAAAAAAAGTGAATTTATAAAAAAAAGATTCCCAAATCTTTATAAACAGTGCAGTATATACGGCTTTGATATGACAAAAGAACCTATACCTGTTGTTCCTGCAGCTCATTATATTTGTGGGGGAATTTCAACAGATCTATATGGAAAAACAAGTATAAAATATCTTTATGCTGTAGGAGAGACTGCCTGTACAGGTTTACATGGAGCAAACAGACTTGCCAGTAATTCTTTATTAGAAGCCCTTGTTTAT
>JASFBI010000350.1 GCA_030149595.1 Desulfobacterales bacterium | reverse complement strand
GGAGTCCTTTTACCTTTTTTTGGGCTTTTATAAGTTTTGCAAACTTTTCCATTTCACCTCTTTCAAGTGATCCTGCAACAGCACGATCAACCGAATGGAATATATTAAGGGCATTTTCAGTCTCACGCTCCTTTAAAAGCTTCATGTTAGAAGAAGAAATATCTGAAATTATTCCAGTCATATTTTTGTGTTGTATTAACTGTGCAAGAGAAAGTACTAAAATAAGCCCGGCAAGAAGAGCCAGTGTCAATTTCAAATTAAGTTTCATTCTTACCTCTTACTATTTATATGTTTTTATGCATTTAACAAATTCTTGGAAGCTGCTCTCCTTGCAACATATCAACTATTCTTTTTCCCCCAATTCCTGTTTCCATAATTACCTGTCCGGAAAAATCAGAAACAACCTCTCCTATTATGGCAGCATCACACCCTAAAGGATCATTTCTTATTGATTTTAAAATATCTGAAGCAGCATCAGGTGCTGCCACTGCAATTAATTTCCCCTCATTTGCAATATATAAAGGATCAAGCCCAAGTATTTCACAAATACCAGCCACCTCTTTTTTTACAGGAATCTTTTCTTCATAGAAAAATATTCCAGCCCCGGACATCAGAGCTATTTCGTTTAAAACTGTTCCTACTCCACCCCTCGTAGGATCTCTTAACACATGGATATCTCTGCCAAAAGATAAAATATTTTCAACCATGCCGCACAAAGAAGCTGTATCACTTTTAATTTCTGTTTCAAATTCCATTGCTTCTCTTTGGGTCAGCATGGCAATACCGTGATCCCCAATTGTCCCGCTTAATATAATTTTATCGCCTGGTTTCGCATTACTGCATGAAACAGTTATATTTTCAGATACAACACCTATTCCCGAGCTGTTTATAAAAATTTTATCAACAGCCCCTCTGGGAACAACCTTTGTGTCACCTGTAACAATTTTAACATTTGCCCTGTCAGCAGATTCAGCCATATCCTTTAATATTATTTTAAGATCATTTTCAGGAAAGCCTTCTTCTATAATTAAACCAGCACTTATATACAGGGGTTTTGCACCACACATGGAGATATCATTTACCGTACCATTAACAGCAAGATCCCCTATACTCCCACCAGGAAAAAAAATCGGATCAGCCACAAAAGTATCTGTTGAAAAAGCGAGCCGCACTCCATTTATATCAAAAACAGCTCCATCATCTAATCTATCAAGATAAGGATTATTAAATGCAGGAAGGATAATTTCTTTTACAAAATCATAAGAGAGTTGTCCGCCTCCACCTAAATCACCGGATATTTTATCTTTTCCCATACAAACTCCCTTTTATATTCACAAAATATATATAGATGAAATAGCAAGTAGTTTTGTCCTCGTTCTTAAAGGATCTTTTATATCAGCTGTAATATCTGAAATATGCAGCACATGTCCCTTCACCTGCGACCATACACGGCCCAAAAGGATTAATAGGCGTACAGACAGTTTTATAGAGAGGACAATCCAGCGGAACTTTAATCCCTGTAATAATCTCACCACATATACATCCGTTGCTCTTTTCAGCTTTTTCTATTTTCAGTGAAAATACTTTTGCAGCATCCCTGTGTGCAAATTCATTTTTTATATGAAGTCCACTGTCAGGAATCATACCAAGACCACGCCAGACAGTATCTGTTTTTTCAAAAACACGATACATTACCTCTTGTGCCCGTTTGTTTCCTGAAAAAGATACAACTCTTCTATATCTGTTCTCAAGCATAGTACTGCCAGATTCAATCTGTTTGACCAAAGCAGACACTCCACAAAGAATATCCACGGGCTCAAACCCGGATATTACACACGCAATCTTATATTTATTAAAAAAAGGGATATATGCCTGTTCCCCGATAATAGCTGAAACATGTCCAGGAAGAAGAAAACCTTCTGTTTTTACCTTTCCCATACCCATCAAAGCAAAAAGAGCCGGGGGCATTAATTTATGAGCAGAAAAAACATAATAATTATCAATATTCATTTTTTCAGCCAAAAGAATTGTAGCTGCAACCAAAGGAGCTGTTGTTTCAAAACCTACTCCTGCAAATACCACTTTTTTTCCGGGATTTTTTTTTGCAATTTCCATAGCATCTGCCGGAGAATAAACATAACGAATATCATAACCGCGTGCTAATTCTTTGGCCAAGGAAGAACTTGTCCCGGGAACTCTTGCAAGATCACCAAAAACAGTTAAAATAACTTTTTTTTCCTTTGCAAGGGCAATAAACGAATCTATTTGATATGTTGCAGTTACACATACAGGACACCCTGGACCGGAAATCAATGAGACAGATTGAGAAAGAAGCCCTTTAATTCCATTTTTTAAAATAGATACCGTATGAGTACCACATACCTCCATCAACCTGATTTTGTGCAAACAGATATTTCGGATTTCCTCCAGTAGATGTTTAGAAAAACCAGGGTCTTTAAATTTATTAAGCTGTTTGATAAATCTACCTTAAAAGTTTTTTTAATTTTTAATGTATTTTAATGTCTGAAGAGATTTTTTCTTTATTTAAAATTTTACAACAGATAAAAGCTTATCTTTAAAAAAATTAAATATTTATTAAACAAAGGTATAATATTTATAGCTTTATGTCAAATTTAAATAGATAATAAGGATATTGCTTCTTTTTAGGAAAACAATGGGTTGTAAAAACTTTCTTTCTTTACAAAAAATAGTATTAAAGATTATTATATGAAACTTTGTCCAACAAACCATAATCATGAGAGTTTCATTTTTTGTTGTGACAGATAAATCTGCCATGTATGTTATATGAAACTCTGTACAACAGACCGTAATATGGTTGCTATCCATATCTTAAAAAAATATATTTAAAATATTAGGTTTCTAAATGCATGAAATGTCCATAGCTCAAAATATTGTAAATATTGTGGAGGACGAAATGTCTCGTCACGGTGTTGACAAAATACAGGCCATAAATATTACTACAGGAAAATTATCAGCAGTTGTTCCTGCTCATCTGTCCATGTGTTTTAAAATATTAACAGAAAATACAAAACTCTCTAAAACAGTATTAAATATAGAAGTAATACACATAGGCTATACATGTACTAAATGCAAAAAACATTTCACATCAGCAACATTAATTTTTCACTGTATCTACTGTAAAGA
>JASFBI010000349.1 GCA_030149595.1 Desulfobacterales bacterium | reverse complement strand
CAGATCTGAACACTTTATCTATAATTTTAATTATATCTTCAGTTATATTATATTTACCCTGACTCTCTCCATTATCACTTAAAAGTTCACATAGAGCATCAAAAAGTTTATAAAAATTATCCCAGTCTGCTGAATTTCCCCTTGTGTCTGAAACCACTGCCAGCCCTTTTCCTGTTTCATCAGATCCTACAAGTTCATCTATTATTTTAGAAAAACTTATATCTTCAGCTCTAACAGGAAGAGGTGTTCCATCTGAATCTTTTTCAAACATCCATAAAGGATGCTTGATAGGAGCAAAATATTCTTCTTCATAAATGCGGCTCATCTCTCCCTTCTCTATTTTTATGGAGGATGTTATCTGTTCCAGTCCGTATAAAATTTTCCTTCTTATGCCCCATGTTGAATAATCCTCTTCACTCCATGAAGGATCTTGCGGGTTATCTCCAAAAGCCTCATCATCTCCAAGAAGATAAAGCATTCTGAATAATTTGGAAAGCAATCTTGTATTTGGCTGATTATCATGACCGATTGGTTTATTAATATCATATTGAGAAACAAGAGACAGTATACCATCACATTGCCTCCTTTTACTTTCAATAAGCATGGAAATTATACCCATATCATCAATAGGCATATAAAAATTCTTTTCATCCCATCCACCCCAGTAAAGATCAGGATCAGTTCCTGCTACATCAGATGATCTCGTAAGAAAATACCCCCTGTACTCTTCACCATATTTACCAAATTCCGGATCTTTAACTTCTCCACCTCTATTACGATATTTCCATGTATTTCTTGGATAATTGCCTGTTTTTTTCTGATAATAGTAAGCAGGCCTTCCTATCATAGGCATAAGCCCATCAATCACTAATCTTAACGTGTCATTATCTGTGGGAGAACCTGCATATTCATACCATGCACCACACAGATGATTAAACAGAGGAAGCATAAAGCTTCTTCTATTCCATACAGGATCTGATTCATCAGCTTTAAAAGTTACATCACCATGTGTTAGATCTATTATATCACTTGATGCAACATTTATTTTATAATCATCTCCAGCATAATCTCTAAAAGGAAATGCAATATTTGTTGCAGAAAATGATGTATGAGCTGTAAAAGCAGGCAAAACAGTCCCTGTACCAAGAATTTGATCATACACTATATCTTTTAAAATTTCTGAAACAGATATGCCCTCTGCTATTTTATCTATTCCAAACAGATGTGCTTTTAAATCAAGATTAAAAAGATAATCTCCTGGAATTTTAGAAAAACCATCATGCCCTGCCCTTGCCCAAACATTATTTTTTTCAAATTTCCTGGCATCCAAAAGCCCGTTAAAACCGTTTGATTTTACAGTTAAAAAAGCTGCTCCCTTTAAAATTCCTGCAAATTCAAGATACAGAGGTACAACAATGGCATATTTCCGCTCACATGTAAGCCATTGAAAATTCCTGTAGGCTGACTCTTCATATGTCGCACACTCCCTTTGAATGCATTTCTCAGGAACTATCTCTCTAAACTCCATGGCTCCTGCTTCAGCAGCACTACCACTTTCCATATCATTTGGAGTGTAGCTTTTACCATCGTAATGTATCAGATAATAGTCTGATTTCCATTTTTCATAGTAACGGTTGTTTATTCTAAGCTCGGGATTATTCGGATCCTTTATGTCATCTTTTCCCTGATATGGATACATGTATTCCCATGTGTAAGGATCATTTAAGTCTGGTTTTGTAATTATTATATTTTCCCTGCCGTCTATCCTGTAATATGTATATTTGTCACCGTCTTGTGTCATCCCTTCTGTACTATAATATGGACTTTCAGCTCTATATGAGGCTCTTTCCATGCCAGTTAAATACCACCTCGAAATTGCTGTTTCTCCATATCCGTCAAGAGTAAGAGGTCTGTATGAATTCAGTTTAGTGCCTTCACCACCTTTTAAATTTCCGCCTCCAGGTACTCCAAAATCACCTGTCTGAAATCCGCTCATCATTGCGGTTGCCATATAATTTTGATCATATGCAAAACTGTATTTACTACGATCAGAATATGCAAAAGAAACAGCTCTTCTTGATATATTATTTCCTGGTTTCGTGTAATCCATTGCAAGGGTATAAAGCCCAAGGTTCATATTAGTACCCAAAATATTTACATTTACTATATCTTTTACTCCAATAGCTTGAAATACATCATTTAATGTAATATAACCAGTACCATTTCCATGCCCGTGATCTGCTGCCGGATCAACCATTAGACCAGGTTTACTTATTATCTCCCCTGTTTTTCCTCCATCATCCCATCCAGCATAAGTTGTGGTTGAAGCAACATTTACAAAAGATTCTATAAATGATACTCCAAAAGCATCATCTTTATAATTTCCAACCAAAGGCTTCATTCGATCTTTCCCCATAATATCAGATCTCATGGCTTCATAAACTGACTCTTCTATATGAGATGCAAGATTATCCGGATTTTTTGTGTCAAACCCAATAAGATTAAATCTTTGAGCTGTTATTTCAAGAGGATAAATTTTCATATTATCCCTGTCCTTTATAAAAGAACCCTCTCTGTCTGATCTTCTAAACAGCTGGGACAAAAAGAAAGGAAACACCTCATTTAAAAGAACTTTTAAACTGGCATCTGAATGAACTTTTTCATTATTTACACTATATACAGGGTTATTATCATATACCTCCCCACCAGGCAGCAATAGTTTATCAATATTACAAATCAGCTCCTTTATTACAGTTTTTGCACCTTTCCCTTCAACTGATGCAGAAAACAGTTTTCCTGTTTCCCTGATCAAACCATAGAAAGTCTCCCTTGCATCTTCACTTTGATTAATCAGATCATAAAGCCCTGAAATTAAGACCTCAATCCCTTTTGAAGCATTACCAAGACCTGTATCTGTATGAGTGCTGTAATCTATACTATTTTGATCTGTTTTTAATAGTGACTGTTCATCCAAGTACATGTTTTTATTAGATTGGATAAGCACTTTTCCCAGTATTTCACTAAAAAGTTCAATGGAAGAAGATACTGATGTTCCTGTGGTCTCTTTTAAAAAAGCAGTGAAATCTTTTATAGTATCTTCCAAATCTCCGCCCTTATATCTGTTTTGTAAATAACCTGTTATTTTTCTTAAAACAGACACAATATTATCTGAAAAT
>JASFBI010000348.1 GCA_030149595.1 Desulfobacterales bacterium | reverse complement strand
CTTACTTGGCCAGCAAATGATCCAGAGTCTATTTTAAATCTACGACCGTTTTTAATTATCTCATACCATGCCTGAAAACATGCATCAGGTATATTTTTTGCCTTAATCATTTCCCAATTTCTCCTCGTAATATCTGAATTTATATTTGTTGAAAACAAACTCAATGATGTCTTGCCTGTACGATGCGACCCTACTGCCTACCATTGGCCTATGAACGCTAACCCCTCTCCTGTTAGAGATCATAGCACATGCTCTGCCTATTGCCAACCTTGTTTGTGGTAGGTTTGTGATATTGTTTTCTTCTATATACTGGCATACTTTTTTATATTCTAATTGATTAACGTCCATCATACCCCTCTGCTGTCCAGTCATATTTATAAGTATTTTTATCAATAGTTTTTCTTGTGACGCTTACTTTCATTTTGTGACCGTCATTAATAATAAACCATGTTTCCTCATTATAACCAGGAGTTATAACAGAGCTTACTTTTACAGGCTTAACATCTGATGCTACAAAAACATAATTAACACCCGAAACATCTTCACCTTTTACAAGCCCACTTACCACTGGTAAACTATATCCAAAGTCGTTAAATCTCATTAGTTTTTATCCCTTATCTGTTGCTGTACATCTATTGACATGCAGTCTTTTAGATTAAATAGAAATGAACATCCAAAACCATTTGTTCTTTGTCTATAGTTAGAACATTTGAACTGTTCCTCATCGCTCCCACAGGCTGTGCAATTAACAACTCCATCTATATACACGCCAAAATGTTTTGTTTCTTTTACTGGTTCAGGCTGGACAGCAGTCTCTGGTTGTTTTCTTATATTTTTATTAAGCTCTTCAAACTCTTTAAACTCTTCAAGCTCTTCAAGCTCTTCGTATAAATCATTGTAATCATGCATATTATTTGCCTCCTTTAAATATACTGGTTTTCTAATTGATATGGTCTTCATATCAACCTTATTGATTAGATTTGCAAGTAATTTTTTAGTAAAAGTTTTAAGCTCATCATCACACGTTTTTATATCTTTATGTTTTTTTATATTTTTATTCATTTTTTCGATTCCTCGAAGTCTTTATCAAGTTTTTTGTTTTGGTTGTTAAGATATTCGCTAAGTTCATCATAAAGATAGCGATCAGGTTTAATCTTTTTTATTTTTTGGGGTAGTTCTTTTTTTTCTTTATTTTTATTGAAATATTTGTCAAGTTCTTTATAATGATTTTTCAATTACTCTCTCCCTTGTTTCGATTTCAAATTTTAAAAATTTAATAGCCTTTTTTAAATCCTGGATTGGATTACCTTTTAAATCAGCCCTCCATATATACTTTACTGCTGAACCAAGACAAAGGTTCATATGCCTTATAACGTCTATACATTCTATACCTGATGGATGTTGTGTATAATGTTCAGGACGCTCGATATTACTTTCGATACTCATTTTATATTTCCTTCTTTGATTGCTTTTAATAGTATTGGATTAATAACATATGAATAATTATGTTGTCTATTTATAAGGCCAAGAGTTTTCTTTGCCCTGGTGCATGCCACATACAGCAGTCTCCGCTCGTCATCTTCAACACTATTACTTGACATGGCCTTCTTGTTCAGTTGTTTGTAAATGTACATATCTACCCATACATGATCCGCTTCTGCTCCCTTGACTGAATGCATCGTCCCAAGGGTAGGTATTGTCATATCATTATAAATAAAGTCACACAAAAAATCAAAGTCTTTAATCTTTTCTTTTAAGTATATTACAAATTCATTTTTTGATTTAAGCTTAAATATTTTATATATATTTTCAAGATCATTAGAGAGTTCAAAAAACTCTGGAGTCAATCCTGTTATTGGTAGATTTTCATCAAAGCTAAGTTTTAATACTTTCCATGGGTCTTGATTTTTTAATCTTTTAGCGTTTTCACTATCAACCAGGCGCACTTTTACCTTATCAACTACTGGCATCTTGTATATATTTTTATGTATGTTTTGCAGATCACCAAAGGTGATATCTTTTCTACCAAGAACATCGAATGCAGTCTTAATAGCTCTTACATTATTAAGTTTCATCGGATCAGATGTTTTGTCCGCTTTATATGGGTTAGACCACAAACAATCTCTTTTTTTTAAATGGTCTTTCCACATTGACAACTGATTATTTGTCCTGCATAATATCATATGGCTACCAGGAAGAGATATATCAGGTTCTCTAACCATTGATACTGTTCCTTCTGGTAAGTCAGGATGTGACTCACAATTCACAGGATTAAACGCTGCACTACCAAGGCATATCTTGGCAAAGTCAAACACCTTTTTTGGTACTCTATAAGTTACTCCCATGTTTTGAGATTCCGCCTCAATATTTTCATATGTCTTGGGTGAAGCTCCTGCAAAACGAAAGATACTTTGATTAACATCACCAATAAGATAAGTATCCGTCATCTTCTTGCTCCACATCTTAATTATCTCTAACTGTAATGGTGTTAAGTCTTGTGCTTCATCCACAAATAATATTTTCGCTCGTGGTGTTAGTTTTTTGGCCAAAGTATATCTTAGCATTGATGAAAAGTTAACAACTTTTTCCTTAATACAAAACCGGCTCCATGCTGCAAAAAACTGCCTGTCTCTAATCATCCATTTTTTCATAGGATATAATAAATTTGACATCAACTCAACTCTTGTATTAAAATTCATTCTTGAGTCATACCCTACAATCTCATCAATATTAGTATTCATTCCAGACGTTGCAGTATCCTTAAACTGGGGATAAGTATTCATAAACTTACCTACTAAAGAGTTCATTACAAATGTATTATACTCTTTATCGTTGTCGCTGTCATCATCATTTTTCTTGTTTTCTAATTTATCCCTCATACCAAGAAGTGAGTAACAGAATCCGTGTAATGTTTTTATATTGTTTAGGCTGTTTGGGTTTAAATCCCTGCCCTCTGTCTCTCTATAAAATTTTATAACTCTCTGTTTTACTTCAAATACTGCCGCCCTGGTAAAAGATACCACGCACAAATCTCTTAATGTATACTGCTCCTCGCTTAGATGCTCCTCGATCATCTTTATTAATTTTGTGGTCTTGCCTGATCCAGGATTGCCAATGATTTTAATTATCACTTTTTACCTCCCTTACTACCAGTCTAAGTAAGTTTTTTTTAAATATTCCGGACAGTCATTATGT
>JASFBI010000347.1 GCA_030149595.1 Desulfobacterales bacterium | reverse complement strand
GGATAAATTTTATTTAATGGATCATCCCTTTCTGATTCAGTAACTCCTATATAACAATCCACTGCTGCAATCCCGCCATATGCTGAAACATTGTTCAACATAACCTTAGACGCTTTTATACCTGGTTTTGAATGACCAAAATTTATGAAAGCTCCGGATGAGCACATGGGAGCAAAGGTACCTGTAGTTACTACATCAACCTGCCGTGCTGCTTCAACATGACCTTCTTTATCAACAATATCAATAATTTCTTCTGCAGTAACAACAACAGCCTCACCTGATTTAATCTTTTGATTTATTTCAGCATAGGTCTTTTTAACTATGGTTTCATGCATTCTTTATAAAGTCCTTTATACTTTCCAAAGCATCACAGATAATATTTAATTCGCATATAACTGGAAATTATTTTATCCATATCTCTATTTAATCATCTCAATCTTTGCAGTAATATTATTTTTTATCCACTTTTTATCCCACCACTCTATAGGATTTACAAAAGTATTATGTACTATCATTCCAAAATGGAGGTGATCTCCTCCTGTTAAGCCGGTAATACCTGTCTTGCCTATACTATCTCCTTTAGATAGTGTTTGACCTGCTACAACATCTATTTGACTTAAATGGGAATATGTACTGAGTACTCCAAAACCATGATCCAGCACAACTGTTTTACCATAAATACCAACATTATCTGAAAAAACAACAATCCCTCTATTTGCCGCAATAACAGTTGAATGTGCAACAGAAGCCAGATCTATACCAAGATGAACCTGTTTGTCTATTACCTTGCCTCTATATTTGTAACTTCTAAAATCAGCAAAAGTTGCTCTTGTAGCTGCGTTAGGCAGTCTTAAGAAACTGCCTTCCCATAATATTTTCTTTGCAGTTTTTGCTCCCTGATCCAATATTAACTTTCCGTTTTTCTTTCTTAATTTTCTATTTACAAAAAAGAACTTATCAAGAATAGCACTGGATTCATCCATATTTTCAATATTAAATTCAGGCATCTTCCATTCTAAAAATCTGTCTGATATTTTAATGATATCTCTTCTAAACCGTTTCTTTTTTATATAATTATACAAACCATATTTTGATACGTTCCCTGCTTTATCAAAAGCCTGTACAATAATTTTTGTTTTATTATCCTGATCAAAATTCAAAGCAAAAAAAGCCATATATATATTTTTATTTTTAAAATATCCAGAATACCCCGGAAAAAAACGGCCTCCCACAGACACACCACTTTTTTCAATCTCTTCTGTTATTTTATAAATTGCAAGTCCTGCCCCCCCCATGGATATATTATGCTGTCTTGTTAAAATACTTACATGGGGAGGTTTTGTATCTATAAAAAATTGCTGCTCCATATAATAACGATTACCTTGAAACCATTGCCTCCATGAATAATCAGTAACAACTATCCTCAAAATAGCTTTACCATCACTTAAGTTCAGTTTTAAAGGTTCAATGGCCACATTAAGCTCTGTTTCTTTAATTTTACCTCCCCTTACAAAATCAATTGCAGGAAATCTTTTTTCCAAAAGGATCTTGTCTACTCCATCCTTATTTATATATACATGAACTTTTCTAACACCGCTTTTTTTATCTGCAATTTTAAAAGGTATTGTAAGATGTTTACCTATAAATTCTGACTTAATATCCATAACAACTAAAGGTTTTTCACCTTCAAAACGTATAAAAAGCAATATAGAAACAGGAATAAATACAATACAAAACAAAATTATAATAAATTTCTTTTTAACACTTTTTTTATTTTTTGATCTCACCCGGGCTGTCCCCTTATTTACAAAAAAAGATTTAAAAATTTATGATTTGATTAAATAGCAACCAACAAAATAATAAATTTGCCAAATCTGATACGGAAAATACAACAGACAAAACTGCAGTCAAATTAATTCCCAGCCTTAAAGCTGAAAACAATAATATTTTTCTAACAGGATATCAGTACCAAAATAAGCTTTAATATCTAAAAATTTATATCTTTAAAATATGTAAAAAACGTAAAATTAATACATCTCTTTCATAGTTTATTATGACCAAATCTGCTTGAAAAATTTAAAGCAACCCCATACTTATTATGCAAAATATTACAAACATTATCAGTAATGGCTTTTGTAATCAAGGCAAAGTTTTCACCTCTTGACATTTGTCAATTCAAAATATAAATTAGACCATTATATTAAACTATTATAAAAATTTAAAATTTTTTGTTAAAAAATATGAATAAAATAAAATTTAACCGTAATGCCCCTTTTTTACTTATTGCAGGACCATGTGTCATTGAAAACTACAACACCACATATGAGATAGCCCTGTATTTAAAAAAGCTTGCAAAAAAACTTGATATTCCTTTTGTATTCAAAGCTTCCTATGACAAAGCAAACAGAACTTCAATCAATTCATTCAGAGGCCCCGGGATAAAAGACGGATTAGATATTCTCAGTTCAATAAAATCAGAGCTGAATATTAACATTCTTTCTGATGTACATAATATAGATGAAATACAATATGCAGAAAAAGTGTTAGATGTCATACAGATTCCTGCATTTCTATGCAGACAAACTGATTTTATTCTTGAAATAGCAAAAACCGGCAAGCCTGTAAATGTTAAAAAAGGTCAGTTTCTAGCTCCCTGGGACATAGTACCTGTTATAGAAAAAATAAAATCTACAGGAAACAGTGAGATATTTATAACCGAACGGGGCACAATGTTTGGTTATAACAATCTGGTTGTAGATTTCAGAGGTATAAAAATCATGCAGGACAAAACAGATGTTCCTGTTATCTTTGACGCAACCCACAGCGTTCAATTACCTGGTGCCGGCGGCAGCTGTTCAGACGGACAGAGAAATCTTGCACCAACACTTGCAAAAGCTGCAGTAGCTGCAGGGGCAGACGGACTATTTATTGAAGTTCATCCAGACCCTGACCATGCTCTTTGCGATGGACCAAACTCTTTAAGACTTGATAAGATAGAACCTCTTTTGTCAGATCTTAAAGCCATAAACAGTATTG
This sequence comes from Desulfobacterales bacterium, assembly GCA_030149595.1. Lineage (GTDB taxonomy): Bacteria > Desulfobacterota > Desulfobacteria > Desulfobacterales > DAOWNP01 > DAOWNP01. The sequence continues at coordinate 161 of JASFBI010000347.1, read as the reverse complement.
TTAAAAAAAAATAATATATGAAAACAAACACTTCCCAGTTATTGACAGAAAAAATAACTCCTGTTTCTATTTTACTATGTGATGTAGACGGAGTACTTACCAGCGGTGAGATAATTTATAGTGACAAAGGCGTTGAAACAAAAATCTTTAATGTCAAAGAC
>JASFBI010000346.1 GCA_030149595.1 Desulfobacterales bacterium | reverse complement strand
AGAACTAATTGAAAAGATAATAACTGCTTATAAAATCCGGAAATAGAATTGATAGGAGGAAAAATGTTTTTTAAATCAAACGAATTTAAGCTTTGCATAGCTTTTATCTTAGGTGTTTTTGTTTTGCTTTTGCCAAGGCCAGAAGGCACAAAATTTAAAATTACAGGAGATACAGATAAAGTTTTATTTCAGAGTGTAAGTGAATTTTTTACGTTAAACATTTCTAATCAAACATCTACAGGAGATTATATTTTAGAGGCAAAAAAGCCCGGCACATCTGAGGGGAAAGGGGAGTTTTTAGAAAAAAAAGCAAGTATTTTAAAAAATAACATTATAAAAGTCAAATATGTTGATGGACTTTCGGTTAAAGCAAAACGGTTTCTGGCAATTTTAGCAGTTCTTATTTTTCTTTTTGTGTTTGAACCCATTCCTTTGGAAATTACTTCTATTTGCATTGGTGTTTTTCTTGTTCTTATGGGAATTACAGATGCAAAAACTGCATGGGCACCATATATGCATCCAGTTGTAATTTTTATTATGTGCTGTCTTGTTTTTGCCATTGCACTTGATAAAGTAGGACTGACAAAACGATTGGGATATTATATTGTTAAAAAAGCAGGGACAAGTGTAGTACGATTTACCTTTCTCCTTTCTATTGGGCTTGGAATTTCATCTTCATTTATGCATGATGCTGCTGCATGTGCAATTGGAATTGTAACAATGCTCCCTTTGATGCGTGCTGCAGGTATTGAGCCTAACACAAATACTGCAAAATTCATGATGCTTTCACTTGCATTTGCCTGTTCATGCGGTGGTATGGGTACACTTGTTGGTGGAGGCAGGTGCATGGTGTCAGCAGCTTTTTTAAAAGAATTTACAGGATTGGAAATAACTTTTTTTGATTGGATGAAATATGCAATGCCTGCTGCAATTATAACTGTTCCAGTGGCAGTTACAATCATTTATTTTGTCTTCAGACCTGATCCAAAATTTATTCTGCCTGTGTTTGATGAAGAGCTTGGTCCAATAACTTCACATGAAAAAATCACGCTTGTTGTTATTGGATGTGCATTTATATTTTGGCTTACAAAGGGTATTCATGGTATTCATTATTCAATTACAGGTATGCTTGGTGTCTCTTTACTGGTTTTTTTGAAAATTTTGAAGTGGGAGGATATTAGTGATAATCTTGAATGGGGAACAGCTTTGTTTATATTTGGCGGTGGTATTTCCCTTGGTCTTGCAATGGGATATTCCGGAGCAGCTGATTATTTTGCTAATCTGTTTTTCCCTTTTGTACAAGGTAAAGGCTGGTTAATAATGTTTATTGGGGTAGGTGTTTTTGGAGCGATTGTAACTAATGCCATGGCAAATGTTGCAGCTGCAGCTTTAATACTGCCAATAGTTATTCCAATGGCACGGTTAGAAGGGATTGACCCAACGATACTTGCATTATGTCTCGGTACTGCTACCTCATTTGCTATGCTTCTTGTTATAGGTTGTCCTCCTAATGCAATTGCATATAGTTATAAATATTTTAAAGCATCTGATTTAACAAAAGCAGGTCTGATTGCAACCCCAATTTTACTTCTTGTATTGATACTTGTTGCAAGTACATGGTGGAAAATAATAGGACTCGTTTAATATGGAAAACATTAATATTTTGTTGGTTGATGATGAAAATAGTTATAGAAATATTCTTTCAAAACGTCTTTTAAAAAGAGGGTTTAGTTTGTTTCAGGCAGAAAGTGGAGAAAAGTGCCTGCAAATTATAAAAGACAATAAAAACAAGCTTGATATTGTTGTTTTGGATATAAAAATGCCAGGTTTAAGCGGTATTGAAACGCTAAAGCAAATAAAAAAAAAATATTTTGACTTGGAGGTGATATTATTAACAGGGCATTCTTCAACAACAGACGGGATTGAAGGAATTAAAGCTGGTGCATTTGATTATTTGTCCAAGCCTATTGAGATAGATCATCTTGCCAGTAAAATAAAGCAGGCATTTGATAAACTTTTGTGGATCAGGGGAAAAAGAGAAGAAAAGAAATTAAAGTTGAAAATGGAAGAACAGATGGTTGCTACAGAACGGCTGGCATCTCTTGGAACTCTTTCTACAGGAATTGCTCATGAAATTAATAATCCTCTTGCTATAATAAATGAGGCCGCAGGCTTTATGAAGCTTATTCTTGAAAAAAAAGAGATGCTGCAAATTCCTCGTTTAAATGATCTTAATATGGCTTTGGATAAAATAGAAATTGGAGTAGAAAGAGCAAGCCGAATTACACATACACTTCTTGGATTTGTAAAAAAACAGACAGCAGTTGTTTCTAAAATAGATTTAAAATTGCTTATAGATGAAACCCTTGAGCTTCTTGTCAGTGATATAAAGAATAGAGATTTGAAAATTGAAAAAAATATATATTTATCCACAGGTATTATCTGGAGCGATCCCTATGAAATAAGACAGGTATTGCTAAATTTGTTTTTAAATGCAGTACATGCTTCAAAGAAAAAGGGGATAATTATTTTAACTCTTGAAGATTGTGATAACAACATTATTCTCACAATACAAGATTTTGGGCATGGTATTCCAAAGGAAAATTTTAAAAAAATATTTGAGCCTTTTTTTACTACCAAAGATGTTAACAAGGGTACTGGACTTGGTCTTTTTATAAGTCGTAGAATTATGGAAAAACTTGGAGGAAAACTTGAAGTTAATAGTGATGTTGAAATTGGAAGTATTTTTAAAATTACATTTCTGAAAGTTAATGTTTTTGATAATACAAAAAATGAAGAATCCAGTTTATGGGCCAATGTTTTGAATAAAATAAAAGGAGAGACTAAAATATGATAAAAATACCAATAAGGGTTCTTATAGTTGATGATGAAAAGGATTTTGTTGAAATTTTTGCTTTACGCTTACAGGAAGCAGGAGAAAAAATTTTTACAGCTTATAGTGGTAAAGAGTGTCTTGAAAAACTTGCATCAGAAAATATAGATGTGGTAGTTCTTGATATAAATATGCCGGAAATGGATGGTATAGAAACATTAAAAAAGATAAAAAGTGAATATCCTCTTGTTGAGATTATAATGCTGACAGGCCATGCTACTGCTGAAACAGCTGTTATTGGTATGAAGCTTGGTGCTTTTGATTATCTTATGAAACCAGCTGATTTTAATGCAATACAGACCAAGC
>JASFBI010000345.1 GCA_030149595.1 Desulfobacterales bacterium | reverse complement strand
AAACTCTCATGATTACGGTTTGTTGGACAGAGTTTCATATAAACATACATGGTAGATTTATCTACCACAACAAAAAATGAAACTCCCATGATTACGGTTTGTTGGACGGAGTTTCATATAAAACATTATTATACAAACAGCTTCTATTTTAACAATTTGACAAATTCACACATTTTTGTTAAATATCTCTTTTAAATTTAAAATCTAAAAATTCGGAGAAAAGTAAAATGGATAAATCACTAAAATCATGTATCTTTATTTTTATTACTATTTGTTTTTTTTCTATTCCCACCAGTCTATGGGCTCAAAACTCAAGTATTGAGCTTAACATAAACACATCTGACATTGAATTTAAAGCTGAAACAGCCCTTGGTATATCTGATGAACCAAACCTGTATCTCGGCGGAGACATATTATATACAGATGACTACAAATTTATCAAAGGAATCTGCCTGTTAAAAGACCATGCACTGACAGACGGCCTGCGTCTTGGGCTTGGTTTTAATGGTATTTTTGGTGAAAATGAAATATCTCATTACGATTATAATATAGCTGCAATCGGTTTTACCCTTTTTGGAGAATTTGATTTAAGAAAAGCTGTAACAGACAAAGTACCCTTAAGTTTTTCAATAACAGCATCTATCTCCCCTGATCCATTATGTTTTTCCGATACTGAAAGATATTCAGACATAAATTTTTCAACATATTTTTATGTATTAGACAATGCTGCCATAGTTGCCGGATACAGAAACCTGAGTATGCGGTTTGAAAAAAACGGACACACCTTAAAAAGCTCAGATGACACTCTCTTTTTCGGGGTAAAACTTACATTTTAATCTAAAAAAGCAGAATGCTCCTACAAAAACATACTTTCTCTATTTTGTAACAGTCTGCTGCAAAATAGAGAAAACACCCATTCCCTGCATACATTAAATAAACAAAATGAATTATATATGCTTTATTTTTAAACTGTACAATTTTATTTACCAGTGGTAAATAAAAAATAAATTTGTAAAAAAGCAGCACTCTGCCAATAAAAGAAAGTACTATTAATGACACTGATAAACGCAAATAACATAAGCATAAGCTTCGGACACGCAGCTCCTCTTCTTAACAATATTACTCTTAATATTAAACAACGGGAACGTATCTGCATCTTTGGACGAAACGGTTCGGGAAAATCCACTCTGATAAAGTTAATTGCAGGTGAAATAGAACCTGACTCAGGAACAATTACACGTCAAAAAAACTTGCGTATTGAAGCTCTTGACCAAAATATTCCAGAATCTATTTCCGGAACCACAGCAGATATTCTTTCAAAAAAATTAAATATTTCCTCTGTCCCTGCTCAAGCAGATAGTGTAAGTCATAAAGTTTTGCAGCTTACATCCCAGCTCAACTTAGATCCATCAGCCAAATACAATACTCTTTCAGCAGGAAACAAACTAAGAGTCCTTTTTGCAAAAGCCTTAATTAACAACCCTGATATTCTTTTACTTGATGAGCCTACAAATCATCTTGATCTCTCAGGCATTAACTGGCTGGAAAATTTACTTATAACTTTTAATAAAACAGTCCTCTTTGTATCCCATGACAGGATGTTTATTAAAAAAATAGCAACGAGAATCATTGAAATAGACATAGGAAACCTTTTAAACTGGTCATGTGATTATGATACATACCTTATACGAAAAGAAGCTGATCTTGAAACCGATGCAAAACAGAGAGCTCTTTTTGACAAAAAACTATCTGCTGAAGAGAAATGGGTAAGGCAGGGAATTAAAGCAAGGCGAACCAGAAATGAAGGCAGGGTAAGGGCTCTTATAAAATTACGTAACTTAAAAGATCAAGAGAGACAGCGACCAAAAAAAGCTTCCATTAAAATACAGGATACAGAAAATTCCGGAAAAATTATTTTTACCGTAAAAAACATAATTTTAAATTATCAGGGGAAAAAAATTATAAATGATTTTTCCACCATAATAAAAAGAGGAGATAAAATAGGTATTATTGGCCCAAACGGCTCAGGAAAAACAACTTTAATTAAAATTCTTACAGGTGATATAAAGCCAGACCATGGCTCTGTTCAGACAGGAACAAATCTTACCACGGCATATTTTGACCAGCACAGAACCCAGCTTGATTACAATAAAAATATTTTTGACAATATAAATGACGGTAATGACACAGTTATAATAAACAACAAACCACGTCATGTAATCAGTTATTTAAGCGATTTTCTGTTTACTCCAAAACGAAGCCTTACCCCTGTTAAAGTTATATCAGGCGGTGAACGAAACAGACTTTTATTAGCCAAAATATTTTCACAACCTGCAAACCTTCTCATATTAGATGAACCAACAAATGATCTTGACATACCAACCCTTGAGCTTCTTGAAGAACTTATAGCAGAATTTCCAGGCACAGTCCTCCTGGTAAGCCACGACCGTACATTTTTAAATAATATAGCAACAAAAACAATAGTTTTAGACGGTACAGGAAAAGTCACAGAACATATCGGCATATATGAGAGCTCCTTCTCTCCTTACAAAACTCCAAAAAAAACAGTCTCCCAAAAAAAAATAAAACCAAAAAAAAACAGTAAAAAGCTCTCTTTTAACGATCAGAAAGAGTTAAAAGAACTGCCTGAATTAATAGAAAAACTTGAAAAAGAACAGACATCTCTTTTTAATACAATATCTGACCCTGATTTTTATAAGACAGAAACAAATAAAATCGCTGAAATAAAAATCAGATTAAAAGAGATAGAAACAAAAATTGAGCAGTCATATACCCGATGGGAAAGTCTCGACAAGCACATGTAAAACACTGATTTGTCCAATTTCTGCATTGATAAATTAAAGCTTCTATATTTCCAGTTGCAAAAAACCAAACAAACTCCTGTTTATTTTATGTTTTTTATTATTGACAGATAAACGCTGTTTATATTAAAAGTAGTCATAAAAAATGAATTGATATTCAACAATTATAACCCTTTTATTTTAAAAACCCACACTTTATTTTATGAAAAAAAAATCCAGAAAAGAGAGAGAGTAACTGCAACGCAGAAACGAAATTTTAAAAGCTTCCCTTCCCTTATTTTCACAAAAAGGATATTACAATGCAAGTATGAGCGAGATTGCAGCTAAGTATGAATTTTCCGTAGGAACAATATACAATTTTTTCCCCAATAAAGAGGCTCTTTA
>JASFBI010000344.1 GCA_030149595.1 Desulfobacterales bacterium | reverse complement strand
CAGGCTATAATAATTATAGGCGTAAGCTTGGAATTAACAAAAATTTCTGTCAAACTCCCTGCTATATTTAATTTAATATTTTTCATTGTTATCTTCACCTTTAACTAAATCACCATCTTGAATTAAAGACACATAATTAGTAACTATACGCTCCCCTAAGGATACACCAGACATTATTTGAATATAATCACGCCACTCTCTTCCTGTCCGCAGCCAGCGAAAATAAGCACGATGATCTGAACCCACAACAAACACACCACATAACCCACCACGTTTAGCAACAGCTGTACGTGCTATTACCAGTGCTTTTTCATTACCAAGTTTAAAACGAACACGCCCGAACATACCCGTCAAAAGATTAGTTGTATCATAGAAAACAATCTTAATTTCAAAACTTCTCGTCACCGGATCTCCAGAAGGCATAATTCTTAAAACTGACCCGGTCCGCGTCTCTTCAAGAGCATCAATAATAATATTAACCTCATCTCCCTCTGCAATTTTTTTGATTTGACTTTCCGGCACAAAGGTACCAAAAAGAATCGCTTTTTCTGATTCAATGGATAGGATAGAAATACCAGGAATAGCAAGATCACCTGCTCTTTTTTGCCGTTTTACAACAATACCGTTTACAGGGCTTTTAATCATAACATACTGCCTCTGAGCTTCAGCAGTTTTTAAAACTGCCATAGTTGCACTTAAAGTATCATTATTAATATCCCTTTGCAGGCGTACTTTCCTTAATGTATTTTCAGGAGCACTTCCTTTTTTAAAAAGAGCTTCATAGTGCTGCAGATCTATCATGGCATCTTTTTGTGCTGACCTGGCTTTACGTACAGCAGCTTCAGCTTGTTGTATTGCACCTGCGATATCTGCATCATCCAGAACAACAAGAAGCTGCCCTTTGGTTATTTGCTGGCCTTCCCGCACCATAATATTTTTGATATAACTGGTAATACGTGAAGAAATTTGAATTTGATTATCAGAAATTACAGAACCAATAGCCTTGTAATATACAGGAATATCTTTATTTTTAACCTCTTCTACCGGCAGAGAATAGACTTTAGCTTTTTTATCTATAACTTTATCAACATCCTGTTTACAACCCTGAAAAATAAATACAAAACTAATAATCAGCAAACAGGTATTTAGCATATTTTTTTTATTTTTAAACATAATAGTTAACTCCTTAGTTTTAGACATTCTTATAATTGCTACACTACCCATCTCTACAGACTGTTACAAAACACTACTTCGTCCAATTTCTGCGTTGAAAAATTATTTTGATCCGAAAAATACAACAAAGCAACCTGTGGTCAAATTAATTTTCCTCCCTGAACTTGAAGAAATTTTTATTCCGTAACATCCTGCCTATGTTGCAAACAGCTTGAATATATTTTTAAACCTCTTTTGTAATCAGACACAAAATGCTTTACCAGCAAATCATTCAGATCTCAGCTAATTAGTTTCAAACAGAAATGTCAATCATATAAAAATTTTGACTCTGCTCAAGATAAAAACAAACATTTGAAATATTGAAACTTTTTTAAATATTTAAGAATCATACGACTTGAAAATATCAGGATATAAAATACATGCCAGTAAAAAAAAAAACGGATTGCAGTAATTACTGCAATCCGTTATTTTTTTATGGTGCCGAGGGACAGAATCGAACTGCCGACACGGGGATTTTCAGTCCCCTGCTCTACCGACTGAGCTACCTCGGCGAAACGTTTTTTTGTTATATTAATCTCACTACTCTTTGTCAAGCTTTTTTTTAGATAAATCTCCAAAAAGGTATTGAATCATAGTACAAGCAGCAATTGTTGCTGTTTCTGCCTTTAATATACGCGGACCAATTGCTGCTGTAAAAAAATTTTCTTTAATGGCCAAATCTATTTCCTTTTTGGCAAACCCACCCTCAGGGCCTATTACAATCAGTGCATTTTCTGGTTTTTTATTTTTATATATTTCTTTTTTATTTAAAGGGTTTAATTCATTTTCCCAAAATATAATTTTAAGATCATATTTTTTACCAAGTTGTATTATATGGGAAAATTTTAGATATTTTAAATTAATAATAGGAGCAAATCCTCTTTTACACTGTTTTTGGGACTCTTTTGATATTTTAGCCCACCTTTTTGCCTTTACCTTTAATCTTTTTGCATCCGGCCTTGCTATGGACCTTTCTGCAATAAAAGGAATCCATTCAAAAACTCCAAGTTCTGTAATAGGACGAATAAGAAAATCCATCTTTTTTTCTTTTAAATAAGCCTGGGCAAGTGTTATCTTAAAAGGTGATTCTGATTTTGTAATAAATCTGTCAATAATTTTATAATGCACACTTTTTTCTTCTAATAATTTTATTTCTGCAAGATACTGATATCCTGAATCATCAAACAGTGTGATTATATCCCCTGCTTTTTGCCTTAGTACATTTTTTATATGATTGGCTTCAGATCCAGTTATTCTACTGGTTAATAAGTCAGCAGATTTTACAAAAAATTGTTGTGCCATTTTATTTAAAATTTATTTTTTATATTAAAAAAACAGTGCTAAAGTATTTCATACAACATACATGTCAGATTTATCTGCCACAACGAAAATTGAAACTCTCATAATTACGGTCTGTTGGACAGAGTTTCATATAACATACATTAAAAGTATAATTTCATTATTTAATTTAATCAATACTATTTTTTTCACCTGTAACCGGCATAGTATGCTTTTAAAATCATCCTTGACATATATTTATGTACTATGTTAAATAAGGAGATACTATATTTAACATAGTAATATTTCTTAAAGTTTATACAAAATTTCATCAAATAAATTTATTGTACAAGATTTAATAAAGACATTTCATTTTATATTAATTACTACAAAAAAAACTAATAACATAACAATTCAAATTAAAAAAATAGCCGCTTTTTTTAAAAATTTAAAATATATTAATTTATGTCATATTCATGGGTAAATAATTATGCCAATTTTTAAAGGTTTAAAAAATAAACTCCAGAAAAAAAAAAGTAAGGATGAATTAAAAAAATTAGATAAATCCGATGAAAAGCTGATTGAGCTCGCTGATGATATAGATGACGTGGATACATCAGATGATGATGA
>JASFBI010000343.1 GCA_030149595.1 Desulfobacterales bacterium | reverse complement strand
ATTTTATCTGCACCTTTTTTAAAAAGGATATCCATAGAAATAGCAGCTTCTTTTCCTGAAGCAACAGCATGGGTTACTGTTTTAAAATTATTTGTCAAATCACCTCCAAAAAAAAGAGGCGGTTTTTTTTTATCTAAAACAATAACAGAGTTTTTCTGTGAAATAATTCTGCCAAAATATTTATCCGGCAGATACCAGTTCATTTCAGGTTTTTGTCCCACAGCTGTTATAACCATTAATGCAGATATTTTCTCAACCCCACTGTCCTTTATTATTTCCCTGCCACTGCCTTCTGCCATCTTCATTTTATCAAAGGTTACTGTTAAACCATCACTATTTTTCTCAATCAAAACAGGAGAACGCAATGTTTTAATTTTAACACCTTCATAAACTGCTGCTGCCACTTCTTCTTCAAAAGCAGGCATATCTTCTCTGTTTCTACGGTAAACTATAAGAGATGTTCCACCAAGACGAACAACACTTCGTGCTGTATCTACTGCTGTATTTCCACCACCTATTATAATAACATTCCCGCAAATACTATTTATTTTACCATCTTTTACATCCTTTAAAAAAGTTAACCCGTCTAAAACACCATATAGATCCTCTCCTTCTATATTAAGTTTTGATGAAAGAAAATTACCGCATCCAAAAAAAACAGCATCATTCTCTTCCATAATATTATCAAGATCTTCCTGTAAAATTTTTTGTGAACAGTGGATGGAAAAACCGGTTTTCTGCATATTTGCTATCTCTTTTTCAAGAATATCAGAAGGGAGCCTGAATTCAGGCAGAGCCCATCTTAAAATACCTCCAGGCACAGGCATAGCTTCATAAACATTGCATGTATATCCCAAAAGAGAGAGAAAGTAAGCAGCAGAAAGTCCAAAGGGTCCTGCCCCGATAATTGCAATTTTTTCAGCCCTTTTGGCAATTTTTTTAAATTCAGGGTCAAAGTTATACAAAAAAGCATTATCGCCTGAGAACCGCTCTATGGAGTGTATTAAAATCCCGTCATCAAGCTGTTTTCTATTACATACCTCTTCACAGGGATGAAAACATATACGCCCGCATGTGGAAGGAAAAGGATTTTCCTTTAAAATAAGTCTCCATGCTTTTTCAAACGCACCCTTTGAAACCAGCATTTCAACCCGAGCTATATCTTCACCAGCAGGACAGAACGTGGAACAGGGAGATGTTTTTTCAGCATATTCAGGCATAAGAAGCCGCCATGATCCTGTCATATTGTCCAAAGTAGATGAGTTTGAACGGGAAGTTAAAACACTGTTTCTGTTTTTATCAGACAAATTCATATATTTCCCTTTTGCCTATTTGTGATTTTACAAACGGCCACAACGAAAATTAAAACTCTCATGATTACGGTCTGTTGGACTGAGTTTCATATAAATTTAACCAGGCTAAAAGCTTCCTCAGCTGCTTTAATATTATTATCAACAAATTCAGGAACCTCTTTTTTTATAGCCTTTTCCACATCATTCATGGAGCAGAGATTTAAAACCTTTGTTAAACCTCCAAGCATTGCTGTATTTAATATGGGATGTGTTCTAGTACCAAGCTTATGCTTTACAGCTATTCCTGTAGCATCAACATAGGCTGTTTTAAAATTTGGAAAAAGGTCAGACTCAACAGGCTCACTGGAATTTATCAGAATAATTCCATTTTTTTTTAAACCCTTTGTAACATCTATGGAACCTGTAAGAGTTCTGTCCATAACAACGAGATGATCAGGTGTATAAACATTTGTTCTTATAAGAATATCTTTTTTATCAATACGGAGATAAGCTTCAACCGGAGCACCACGCCTCTCCACTCCAAAAAGAGGAAAACTCTGAACACAATATTTCGCATAAAAAAATGCATTTGCCATTAAAACAGACGCCACCACAGTACCTTGCCCGCCCCGTCCATGAAATCTTATCTCCAGCATATTATTTTATTCCTCCTGATCTCTTATCCGTACAATTATAAACCACAACAACAGCACGGGCATTCTTATGTCCAAGCCCCCTGAAACCATGCTCAATCTCTGATTCAAAATATATACTGTCACCTGTTTTTAAAATTTCAACACGACCTGCAGTACGAAATTCAAGCTCACCTTCCAGCACATAGAGAAACTCCTCCCCTTTATGGGTTACAAAAACCATCTCGTTTATATCTATTACCGGAAATTCAACTAAAAAAGGGTCCATCTGTTTATCTGATTTTTTTGTCCCCAAAGCCTCATACAGATAACGAATTTCTCCATGCCTGTGGTGAGATCTACGATCCATTTTCACTCTTTCCCCTGATCTTGTCACAGTAATTTCTTCATTTTCTGGTGAATCTTCAAAAAAATAAGCAACTCCAACACCAAAAGCATTTGCAAGCTTCAAAAGAGTTGCAACTGAAACAGAAGCGTCAAATTTTTCTATTTTCCCCAAAAGCTCTTTGGAAACCCCTGTTATAGCAGTTATATCCGATGAAGATAACTTGTGCTTTTCACGGAGAGACTTGATTTTTTCACCAATACCTGATGCGATTTTCTCAAGAGGGTCAGACATATCACCTCCTATAAATTAAGTAAGATTATATGATTTTAAATTTAATTTCAGACCAAACCTATTTTAATGAATTTAATTATTCTAACATGTTGATTTTATTAGAGAGCATTTTTTGAAATTGCTATTATTCAAAGGCCTCATAGTGTTCACGCACTATTTAGATTGTCATAATAATAAATTTCACAAGACCTGAGAAGAAATACGTTTTTGTATAGATCAATAACATTGTGAAATTATTTATGTTACGCGTCTATAAGTGTAAAACATAAAAAAAGTGTAAAACATAAAGAGATGAGCTAAATAAAATGTTTTATTTTTACCAGTTAAAAAAGTTTATACAGAATTTAATACATTTGTAAATATATTTAAATAAAAAAACAAATAAAATAAGCGATAAAATCTCTGCTTTAATCTTTTTTATCCTCATCTGTCTATACTAATTTTTATCTGCTGCCTAATAATTATTCAAAGACTTTTTGACATAAATTGTAAAATTATTTATTTTATAATTTTTTATTAATTTACGCTGTTTTATTTTATATGAAAGAATGTAAAAGTAATACATCTCTTTCATGATTTACTGCAGGCAAACCTGGATGAAAAATCCAGATCGGTCTCATGATCGTTATTATATATTACAGCTATTC
>JASFBI010000036.1 GCA_030149595.1 Desulfobacterales bacterium | reverse complement strand
CACAGTGTTTCAAAAAACGCCGCTGTAAGCCAGTCCGAGTTAATTTGCATTGTTATGTTGCTTGCCGCTAAGCAGAGCAACACTTAACAATTGGAGCGAGGGAGGGGATTCGAACTCCTCTACGTCCTTACCGGCCAGCAAACACTTCAAAAAAATACACCATCTCTCGTAAGGGTTGGAATGTCCCACCATGGCCTCGCAAGAACGCCACTCCGCACCACACACATGGAGTTCCGGGGACACCTTACTTAATTCAAGCTAATTTTATTACAAGCCAACCCTTACCTTCATTATCATCTTAAAATTCATCTTTAAGCAATTTTTATGGTTACTCAAATAAATAAGGTGTCCCCGGAACACCTTAGAATTTATTATTATTAAATAATTCCTCATCTAAATTAATAGCTTCAATCATATTTGAACCCTTGAACAATCCACTATTACTTTTATAATCTTTATCTATACAATTCCATTGCTTTTCGCTCATTTTATTTTGAACCGTTAACATTCTTTTTGCTTTATAAAAAATAAAATCCATATACTCTTGTGGGACTTTATAATGTTTATTAAGCAAGGTTCCTTTATCATTATTAATTTTTGTGTCATTCCAAACTTTTGAACTATCCTTTTTAATAAAGCCAAAAACGAAAATACGCCCCAATTTTGCATAAGTATATGCTTCACTATTTGAGCAGGCAACATCGATATCGATTGATCTTTTCACATATTGATTAATATTAGATGGTAAATTTGAAAGATTTTGAGTATTAGTAATTGGTGGAACAGGAAGCATATGTTGCTCGAAATCATAATCTTGAACGGTTTTTTCTAATAAGAATTTCCTCCAATCATTTAACGCATTATCAACTGAAATTAGAAAATCTTGATTGAAATGATTTAAATAATTTTTTATTTTGAAATAAGTTAACACTCTCCAAGAAATTGAAATAGCAAATTTAATTAGCCAATCTTCGTATGAGTTTTGTAATGGAGCATTATCATTAAAAGGTAGAAATATTTTATTGTTAAACAATGTTTCCCACTTGCTAAATAGTTCTTCACAATTTCCACATAGTAAATAAGTTTTATAGCCATCTTGTAATCGTCGATTTGGAGATATTCCATTTCTAAAAAAACCAGTGATGGATGTTTTTTTAAGCCATTTAAAAGTAAACTTAGGAATAATATGACTTTTTTTCAAGATCCCTTCATTATGACACAGTGCGCATCTTCTAAAATTATCCATTATGTCCCTTTTTAATCTAACGCCGCAAATCAGCCGCCGCCAACAACTTCCGCAAAAGCGACTGAGCTACCGGCGGTCAGGTTGAGCGATTTGTTGTACCTATTCTGGTTTTACGCAAAATTCAGGATCATTCCACAGCCGTTCAAAATAATCTTTGTAATATGTAGCACCCTTTGCTGGTGCTTTAAACTCATAGGATATAGTTTGTTGACTCGATATTCCATAAAGATAGGGTCCGATAAAAATACGATCATCAACCCTAAAATAAAAATCTTCAGGAAGGCTGTTATAATATTTGACCTGAATGTTTTCAGGCTTTGGCGCTATCGTTTGGAGGTCTTCAATCCAGGTTTGCAAGTTGAGAATGGTGTGCTTGATTTGGCCAGAGGCTTCTTTTTCATCAATTTCACGCTGCTTAACATATTCAGAATCAGGGTGAAGCGTGACAAATCGTATCTTCAAACCACGTTTAACCTTCTCTCGGACAATCTTATTTTTGGCATCTCGAAAAGATTTAAGACCCCAAGCAACAATATCAAGATTTTTCTCAAGAGATTCAAAAGCAATGTCGGTGCTTTGGTTCATTTTTTGTCGAGTCTCGTAAATGGCTTCAAGTCCCCAATGCTCAACAATATTTTTTATCCTACTCATTCTGACAAGATATTTGGAGGTCAGGTATGAAACTACGGTACTGGCGATTAGAGAGCAGCTAATACTCAACAATATATTTCTACCGTCTTCGTTCTCAATAAAGAAGACTGCCAATAGGCAGATGACACCGATACAGCAGATCACCAAGTTTATTAAAGATGCGTTGGTCTGTTCAAGCATCTTATTTAATTTGTTTTTCAATTTATTTACCCCTTTATATTGTTGCTTTCATATTCATAGGGATTAGATATCAAAAACAAACAGTAAATACAATAAAAAAATATGAACCTCAGCCTACAAAGTGACTGGGGTACAACGCCAAGCTGAGGGGTCGGGGGCTTGATACCGACAAACTCAGCATAATCAAAATTATGTTAAAGTCAAAACCTTCGAGAGCCGCTCAGTAGCCCCCGATCGACTCCAGCGCCATGTTAGGCATTTTTGTATGATCGATGAAAAATATGTTTTCTAACTAACTTTCCATAAATTAGCTCAAACAAGAAAGAAATAGCGATGAAAAATATAAATATGCCTATTGCTTTTGGATTATTTGAAAAGGTATGAACAAGCAAGGTCAACAATGCTACAAAACTTACAAGGCAAGCTATCAATACAATCTTTTTACTTGCGTATAATTTCTTATGAAGCTTATAGGCTGCCATATTGACGATGAAAAAGATCAAGAGAAAGCTTGCACTACCAATATAATTGCTATTTCGGTTAAGTCAATCGAATTGGCCATGATCAGACTAAGGGATGCAGTAAGAATAACACCCATAGTCGGTATATTTCGTTTTTCTTTATCTAGTATTTCCGGAATTTCACCCTCTTTTGCCAGTATATATCCTAAGCGAGAATTGCCGTAAATAGTGGCATTAATAAGTACCTGAGCATAATTAATTCAATATTTCTAAATTGTTTTTGTAATAAATATTAATAAGTTAGCTTGCTAAAAATTATTTTTATTTTTGCTCAGGTACTTAGCGGAAAATGTCGCCAGTAAAGCCGCGATAGCCACGATGGTGAAACCCACTTGCCCCAGTGCAGGTTTTGCGGCAACGGCTAACGCATAATCTTTTGCCTCCATTAGTTGGTTTTCTAGCACTGTGCCAACCGTTATTACAGCAATAAGAATATACAGAAGAATAACTAACAATACCGAACCATAAAATGCTTTGGGCAAATTGGTCTTCGGATTCTTAATATCTTCAGCGGTATTGGCAATTAATTCAAAGCCTTCATAGGCAACAAAAATAACCATACCAGCAACGACGATAGAAAAAGAACTCCCCCATTGTGCGGGAGATAACCGTTCAATATCAACATGTGATGCACTGGCGATAATAATGAGGACTAACAAGGCAATTTTAACAATCACTGTGAAAGATATTAAATCTCATCTTTATGTTAATGCTGTCTGCCTGAATCAGATATCTATGTTGTTTTTGTCTATGGTTGTAAACCGTGCCTTTTGCCCATCGTTATAAAAATAAATACTGTTCAACTATGTATCGTACTCTGGATATCTTTTTATTTCTTATTTATAAAATTATAAAAACAATCTCTCTGTTTTGGAATAAAACCAGCATCTTTAATTAAACGGATCATTGATTTTTCAGAAAGCCTGAATTTCACTCCGGCAGCAGCAACTACATTTTCCTCTATCATGGTGCTTCCCAAATCATTTGCACCAAAAGTGATGGCAATCTGTGCTATTTTTTCACCTTGAGTTACCCATGAAGCCTGTATATTATCAATATTATCCAAAAAAAGTCTTGATATGGCCAGAATTTTCAAATAATAAACTGAACCTGCCTGATTTATATAAGAAAGCTTTGTATTTTTAGATTGAAATGTCCAGGGTATAAATGCTGTAAAGCCCGATGTCCTATCCTGTAACGAACGAATTTTATCCAGATGATTTATTATATCACTCCCTGTTTCTATATGTCCAAACATCATAGTTGCTGTAGTTTTAAGACCTAATACATGTGCTGTTTCCATAACAGAAAGCCATTTTTCGCTTAAACATTTGTTTGGTGAAATTTTTTTTCTTATGGAATCAACAAGTATTTCAGCGCCCCCCCCGGGAATAGAGTCAAGCCCTGCAGAAACAAGTTTTTTTATAACTTCTTTAATTGATAATTTAGATTTTTCTGAAATAAAAACTATTTCAGGAGGAGAAAAACCATGTATATGTATGGTAAAATTCTCTTTTATAAAAGTTAACAGATCAATATAATAATCAATATCAAGCTCAGGATGCATACCACCCTGGAGTAATATCTGGGTTCCTCCAAGCTCTATTGTCTCTTTTATTTTATCTGTTAAAAGCTCTTTTTCAATTACATATCCACCATCCTGCCCCAGGTTTTTATAAAATGCACATAATTTACAGCCCGACACACAAATGTTTGTATAATTGATATTTCGATCCACAACATATGTAATTATTTTATCCTGACAAAGGCTGTTTCTTTTTCTTGCAGCCATCTCTCCTAATTTGAGAAAATCTGCTTTATTTAAAAGTAAATTTGCATCCTGTACAGATAATCTTTGGTTTTCAGCAACTTTGCATAATATCTGATCTATGTTATCCATTTAAACCTTTATATGAAAGTCCGTCCAAATGATTAGAATCATTGAACTTTCATTTTTTGTTGTGGTCGATAAAGAATAACCATGCTCCAGCCATGCCGGTTATACTAAAACTGTTTTATACTGGATTATAAAAAGAATCCCGTTCTATTGGAGTTTTACCTGCAGATTTTATTAAATAAAGCATCTTCTCTCTACTTAACCCTTTAGATGTTTCTGCTCCTGCCATATGAGTTATTTTTTCTTCTATAATAGTACCATCTAAGTCATCAGCTCCAAAAGATAGTGCAACCTGAGCAAGTTTTTCTCCTATCATTACCCAGTATGCCTTAATATGAGCAAAATTATCTAACATTAAACGGGCAACTGCTATATTTTTAAGATCATCTATGCCTGTTGTTCTGTCAATATCTGACATACTGGTATTTTTAGAATGAAATGCAAGGGGTATAAAAGCTGAAAAACCATTTGTTTTATCCTGCAGCTCTCTTAATTTTATCAGATGCCTAACACGTTCCTCTATGGTTTCAATATGCCCGTAAAGCATAGTAGCATTTGAAACTATTCCTGCTCTATGGGCTATTTTCATAACATCCAACCACTCTGGCGCAGAAATTTTATTGGGAAAAAGCTTTTTCCTTACTCTACTGCTCATAATTTCTGCACCTCCTCCAGGCATCATTTCAAGCCCAGCATCTTTTAACACAGAAATTGTATTCTCTATATCAAGACCTGATATCTTTGAAATATTATCTATCTCTACTGCTGTAAAAGCTTTAACTACAGCATTCGGGCGTATTTTTTTAATTGTTTTTATAAGATCTGTATAATAATCTATGGAAAGTTCAGAATTTATTCCTCCTACAACATGAATTTCCCTTACAGGCTCATCTATCCGCTCTTTTAATTTATCTTCAATCTCTTTTATGGAAAAAGTAAAAGCACCTGTCTCACCACGATCTTTTGCAAAAGCACAAAATTTACATTTACTGCTACAAATATTCGTATAATTTATATGCTGATTATAAACAAAATAAGCACAGTTATTATGAAGTTTTGTTTTTACATAATCAGCAATACTCCCTATTCCAATAATATCCGAGCTTTTATAAAGAGTTACACCATCATTAAAATCAAGCCGGTTGTTATCTATAACCTTTGCAGCAATTTTTTCCAGATTTTTATCTAAAAAAGATATATTCATTTAAACTCCAAAAAAACATATATGCTATAGTAGTACCATTTTTTTTAAACAGCTATACACCTATAATCAACAATGCAGATAATAGATTATTTTTTGCTTAAAAAGCAAGCTATTAAGAGACGTTTAACCAAAAAAAACTTTAAATAAAATATTTTTATGACTTTTTACGCACCCTTCTTACCCGTCTAACCTTTTTTTTGGGCTTTACAGATGTTTCAGGCAAAGGAGTTTCTAAAGGAGGATTTGTATTTTCCTGACTATACGGGCACATAGCTCTGGGACATTTAAGACCAGGAGGTTTTAAAGGATCATGTAATGATTCAATCAGAAAAGGATTTTGACATATAGGACATTTATAAGGATATGGTTTGCCCCAACTGATAAAACTGCAGTGTTCATTTGAACATGAATAGTACTCTTTTTCAGATTCAGTTGTTTCAGAGGAAATTTTACCCTGATTGCAGACAGGACAGACAATAGACATTGAATTCTCAAACATTTTTATTTTATTTTCAATATCTGTTTTATGATCTTTATCATCAAAAGTTTTTTCAGCAATCTCTTTAGATTCCACATTTTTTTCTATTTCCTGCTTTTTTAATTCTTCTGAAACCAGCCTTGCAACTTCATCTTTGATCTGTTTCTGGACATCTGCTCCTGATTCTTTTTTAACAGCTGTAGTAGATATGTTTTCAGCTATATTTAAATCCCCCGTACCAGTTTCTTCAGACTCAGAATTTATCATGGTTTCATCTTTTGACAAGTCAGCCATCTCTTCTGTCATATCAGAAGATAAAACATTATCATGATTTATTAAATTTTCAGCCTCACTCTTTTTTTCTTCATTTTCATGAACAGAAACATCTTTTTTCTGCTCTGATTGTTCTGTTTTATGTTTTTGAACAGGTTGTTCAATATCTTCCTGATATTCTTTTTTGTCAAATACAGCCTTTATCTTAACTTTTCTAGAATAACTGCTTGTTATAATATTAGGTACTCCTGTTTTTTTTTTTACTATTGAACGTAATGAAGATATTTGTTTTGCTAATTTATTTTTTTGCTTTTTTTTATCAACTTCATCCTGTACCGGTAATTTAAGATCATCTGCCGGCTTATTAAAATTCTTTTTTTCTTGATTATGTAGTGCTACACCTCTTGTCTCCAGCGTCACTTGGAATTGTTCAAGACCATCATCAATACTTTTTCTATTGGTAAGCACTTCATCTACCATCTGATTTACAAAAGCCACCAGATTCATACCTGACATATCAGGAAAAAGACTGTTTATAAAATTTACAACAGCAAAAGCTGGTAATTGAAGATAATATCTATCTTTTTTTATATTAACATAACCAATTTCAGCAAGCTTTTCAAAAGCTTCCAAAAGATCTTTATCAATATTATCATCAATTGTCTGCCCACTGCCTGTAACTTCAATAACCTCTTTTAATAAACTACTTTCTGTATAACGTTCTATTGAATTATCTGATATTTTTTTTATCTCATTTTCTCTCTCTACTAAAAGAAAAAGACAAGAAAGTGTTACCATATTAAAAGAGATAGCTTGTATACTTTCATCATTTATCTCAATTAAACGCGTTATCTCTTTTACAAGAATAACATCAAATTTAGATCTGACTTCAGCTATTTTATTTTCCCCGGTATTTTTTTCTATGTTCATAATCCTTATAACTTTTTTAATTTAAAAAAAATATTTTTATACACTATTCCTTATTTATTTCTGAAATCATCCTGGACAATTTTTCAGCTTTTTCTGATTTACTGCCATTTTCAGCCAAATCAAGATTTCCCTGCTTTTCATCTTGCTTATTATTTTCAAGCACATCATCCACTGGCTCTGTATCTTCTATTATATCTTCCACCACCTCTACACCTTCTGTTTTTTCATTTATATTAGGTGTAGTAATATCTAAACAATCACCCTGCCTGTCAAAAAGCACTGAAAGGGAAATTCTTACATCAAAATTCAATTTATATGCAATTGCATTATTATATATTACAAGATCACCATCTTTATACTCCACATCATCTTCCAAAGATAGACTGTGCTTTTTTTTAAAAACATTCTCTATGGCCTCCCAGTCAAGATCTCCTGTTATGGCATCAATCAACTCTTTTTCAGAATTTTTAATAACTTCAGAATCTGTAATTTTCACTTATCCCTCCAAATTTTAAGATTTTTAAAAACTATTGATAGATAATAGACTAACTAAAATTATTATTTTTTGTAAAGATTCAAAAAATTACATTTTTAAAAATGACCATGAAACTGATCTGGATTTTTTTACCCTATTTATTAAAAAAGAGTATTAATTCTGAAGCTAATTTCAAATAAGCAACAGCTTCTTTTGATTTTAAATCTTTTAAAGCTACTGGACTATTTAAAAAATCAGGGTTAGATTCAGGGATTTGAGTTAAAAAAAGATTAAATGGCATGGCATTTAACTCATTTTTAGCTGAAAAAGTTTTAATCTGCTTACTATCGCACCTTGTAAAAAAAACACCGCCAATTTTTAAAGACAGATTAAATTTTTTTTTTATATCACTAATAATTTTTACCTGATTAAATAAAACTTCATCAGGATACTGAGATCTTAAATCTACAGGAAGAAAAAGCCAGTCCGATGCTACATATACACTGTATGTAATAAATCCAAATAAAGACGGAATATCTAATATTATATAATCATAATCTTTTTTTAAATCAATAACAGATGCTCTTAATATTCTTTCTTTAAAAGGTTTTAAAGAAAGTTGCTTTTTTATTGATAAAAGATTTAAATCTGATGCAATAAAATCAAGCATATCAAAATTTGTTTTTACATTACAGTCGTTACCAGTATTTTTTTTTACCATTAAGTCAAAAAGAGTTAATTGCCTTTCTGTGTCAACTCTTAAAAGTTTACCTGCATCTCCAACAGGATCACAATCTACAAGAAGTGTTCTCTTTTCTAAAAGAGCAAAAGATACAGCTAAGTTTACAGCTGAGGTAGTTTTACCAGTACCATCTTTATAATTAACTATAGATAATATTTGCGACATATAAAAATAATAACATAAAAAAATATAACATGTAAAGTTTTTATATTAAATAGCTGTTTTGACTGTAATATTTTATAATTATGTCGACAGGCTGTTACAGAACTAAACAAAATATTTTTTATACACAATATATACCAAGATTTTTTGCGGTAAATAGCTTATATTCTATATAGAGTTTTAAAATTTTTAGCAGTTGAAAATTAAAATGATGTTCTTTAAGTATCTCATCTTGTATAACCGGCATGGCCTGAACATATTTATTTTTTCCCTTATCTTCTTAAAATCAGGAGCTTTTTTTGAATACTCAAATCACTTTATCAGATATTAAAACAACCATTTTAAATTTAAAGTACAAAAACATAAATTCACCAAAATACAAATTTTTAAATACACTAACTCAATTTTTTGTAAATGACATCAGCTTTTCAACAATCAATACCATAGATTCTGAAATATTAGTTAAAAAAATCTGGAATACCGGAGATAATCCAAGGTTAATTAAAGCAAAATTAAAAAATTTAAACAGTGTTAGATCATCTATTAACAAAGATCTTAATAAATTATATAAAGAAAACCAAAATCCACAGGGAGTAAACATAAACACATCAAATGTCTTTGTAATGTCAAATGAAGCAAAAAATAATTTAATGGATAAATTTTCAGATAAAATGGGAAGCGGATCAATAGATGAAATTTATAATATATTAGATCTTGTTAATGAAATCATTTCAAAATTAGATAACAATAAAATTAATGATTCAAAAAACAAACTGGATAAATTAAGAGAATTAATAAATAATATATCAAAAGATACCCCTGACAATGACAAGGGAACTGACACTGAGCTGATTGATGATGAAGATGTAGAAATTGTTGATGACGTGGACACTGAGCTGATTGATGACGATGACATAGAAATTGTTGATGACGTGGATACTGAGCTGATTGATGACGAAGACATAGAAGTTGTTGATGACGTGGACACTGAGCTGATTGATGACGATGACGTAGAAGTTGTTGAAGATGAGGGTGCTGAGCTGATTGATGACGATGACATAGAAGTTGTTGATGATGAAGAGACTGAGCTGATTGATGACGAAGACATAGAAGTTGTTGATGATGAAGAGACTGAAC
>JASFBI010000342.1 GCA_030149595.1 Desulfobacterales bacterium | reverse complement strand
TTCAGTCAAATGATACTGATCCCTATGGTGCTTTGGGAAAAATACTGGCTCAATAGAGCAATATTTTTTAAACTAAAAACAGACTTTTTTTTTATATAAATAATAATTTAAAATTAAAGTTTGCTTTTTGTATAAATTTACTCTTTTATATATTCAAAATAGATATATAAAATTTTGTGTTATCGTTGTTTTTTTATATAATATAGTATCCAAATAATTTGTTGTGGGCAAACCAGGATGAAAAATCCAGAATAGCAGGTTGTTACAAAATGAAAATTTCTTCAAACCAACGTAAAAATTGGATAAATCAGGGTTTTGTAACAGCCTGTTGACCCCATGCCCGTTAGTAGTAAAATAAGAATATATTAATTGTTAAATTAAAGAGAGGATTCTATGAAACAAATTAAAATTGACGAATTAGGTGTAAAAGAGTTAACAGGTGTTGAGCTTATGGATATAGATGGAGGCAGTCTGATAGGTGATGCTATTGGCACGCTTTTAAATTTATTATCAAAATATTTAAACCCGTTTATCAGTATGGTATTTGGTTTTTTTAAGTAGTGCCCGAACGAAAACCGCCATTTTTTCCAATTACGGCGTTGGGCTTAAATTTTAATCCTCAAAATACGAGAGTGTATTCCTCCGGTTAAAATTTGCACCCGCCTTGTACTTGAAAAAAATTTCAAATTTTCGTTCACGCACTAAGTAGAAAATTTTATCATAAATCAGGAATTATATTAAATGAGGGATAGACTTATGAAACAGATAGAAATTTATGGTTTAGGTGTAAAAGAGTTAACAGATAAAGAGCTTACCAGTACAGATGGAGGTAGCTTTTTAAATTCCATTGCAACTACAATTGGTAATTTTTTTGCTGATATCTTTAAGCTGGATTCCATTACTAAGTTTATGTTGTTAAGTTTTATCGGCACTATTTTTCCTGAATAACGGCCATGGCCAATCTGGATTTTTCAAACAGATTGGCCGCAACAAATCATAAAAGAGGCGTGTTGCTTTTACGTTTTTCCATTCTAATATATTGATTTTATTCAAAACCAATTTTAAAAATTGCTATTATTCAAAGGTCTCGTTTGTTATATAATACAGTTTTTTGCAATAATATAGTCTATATTGTATACAGAGTTTTGAAATTTGGATTCCGTACAGCCTGGTAAATATTTACCGCCTGTTAACATAACAGCATCAATATAATTGTGATATTTTTTGTTTGTTCTTGACAAAAAAAGTATTTTTTAATATTTAATACTTTTTTGAATTTAATTAAGGTAAAATCTATATATAAAAAATCAAATGTAAATTAGGAGGCAACACATGTCACAATTAATTGCTCCACATGGCGGTAAAGGTTTAACTTGCTGTCTGCTTGAAGGTGCAGAACTTGATGCTGAAAAGAAAAAAGCAGAAGGACTTAAAAAAATATCAATTTCACCCCGTATAAAAGGTGATTTGATAATGATGGGTATTGGTGGATTCAGTCCTTTAACAGGATTTATGACAAAGGCTGACTGGAAAAGTGTATGTGATGATTTCTTACTGGCAGATGGAACATTCTGGCCAATTCCTGTTACTCTTGATGCTTCCAAATCTGACTCAGATGCTATAAATATTGGTGAAGAAATTGCCTTGTATGATCCAGAAGGCGATGAGATTATGGCCACCATGAAAGTTACAGAAAAATTTGAGATGAGTGAAGCAGATAAAAAGTACGAGTGTGAAAAATGCTACATGGGAGAAGGAACCCCAACTACTGAAGAGTTCTGGAAAATAGCAGGTGATGATCATCCTGGTGTTCAGATGGTTATGGAGCAAAAAGAGATTAATCTGGCAGGACCTGTAAAAGTATTAAGCGAAAGTGATTATCCTGAAAAATATGCAGGGATTTATCAAAAACCAGAAGAAGCAAGAAAAATTTTTGAAGATCGTGGATGGAAAGAAGTTGCAGCTCTTCAGCTTAGGAATCCCATGCACAGATCCCATGAATACCTTGCAAAAATAGCTGTAGAAGTTTGTGATGGTGTTTTTATTCACTCATTGGTTGGAAATTTAAAACCAGGTGATATTCCTGCAGAAGTACGTGTAAAATGTATTGATTCTCTTGTTAAAAATTATTTTGTTGAGGATAAAGTTGTCCAGGGTGGATATCCTCTTGATATGAGATATGCAGGACCAAGAGAAGGTCTCCTTCATGCAACTTTTCGCCAGAACTATGGAGTTTCACGCATGATTATAGGTCGTGATCACGCAGGAGTTGGTGATTTTTATGGAATGTTTGAAGCTCAAACTATTTTTGACAAAATCCCAACCCCAACCGAAGCTGGCAAGGCTCTTCTTTGTACTCCTCTTAAAATAGACTGGACATTCTACTGTTTTAAATGTGATGGAATGGCTTCTTTAAGAACATGTCCCCATTCAAAAGAAGACCGCGTTCTTCTTTCAGGTACAATGCTTAGAAAAGGTCTTTCTGAAGGCAAAGATCTTCCTGATCATTTTGGACGTGAGGAAGTTCTTGATATTCTTCGTGAATATTATAGTAATCTTACTGAAAAAGTTGAAATTAAAACTCATTCTGCAGCAACCGGTAATTAAGAATAAAACAAACTTTATGTAAATAAAGTTTTATTTTGACAGGTTGTAACAGTTTATTGTAAAAATTTTATGGAGAAAGTAAAGATACTTTTTCCATAAAGTTTAAAAAAACAGATTGTTTGTCAACTTTGCTTGTCTTTTAACCTTTCTTATCTTTATTTTATTGCAACACAACAAAAGAGTATAATGCTATTTTATATGGTTTAAAAATACAGATAAAATTTTTCATGATTTTATCTGTACAAGGCATTTTTTTCTAATTTTTTTTGAAATTTTCGTTTATTTTGGCAAAAATGTCTTTTTGTTTTTGTTTTTGTTGTAATTCAAAATCCTTTAAGGTTAAATTCAGTTGTGCCTTTTTAGCAAGTTGTATTTTTTTTATGTTTTCTTCCAATTTATTTTCTTTATGGATTGTTGGAATTTCTTCTATTTTAAGATGATTTTTTATGAAAATTTTTAATTCATTTGCACTTTGGATAGTATTAATGATTTCTAAATTTTCAAGTTTTCTTATTAAAAAACCAATCTGCTCAGCTGAAAATGAGAGGATTTTACATATTTCCTTAATAGAAGGAGGGAAACCATGACGATGTTCATGGATTCTTATG
>JASFBI010000341.1 GCA_030149595.1 Desulfobacterales bacterium | reverse complement strand
CTCTGCTAAAAGGGTATGGTAAAAAAGTAAATACAGCAAATGAGATGGTTGCAAAAAAACAGGTTGATGTAAGAGTCTATGAACTTCACCATATGATTTCCCAAAAAATATTAAATACTATTTTAGCCTACTGGCAGTATCTTTCTTCAAATAAACGTCTTATCCAGATAATAGATTCTGAAAAAAGAGCACAAGTAATAGTTAAAGAGACCAAGACTTATATAAAGGCAGGCAATCGGCCTGAATCTGATTTAAAACAAACCCTGGCCAATCTCTCAGATAAAAGAATCCAGCGTATTACAGCAGAACAGGATCTTTTTGCCCAAAAACAAAATTTAGGTATTACCATGGGTTTTGATTTCATGCAAAGCAAAAATATTCAGATACCATCTGACAGTTTCTTGCAGATAGATAAAAAAATAGTAGATGAAATATGTTCAAATACATCACAAATAGTAAAAAAAGCTTTAAATAACCGATCAGATTATTTGCAGTTGATAGAACAGGAATGGCAAAAAAAACTTTTGGTAAAAGCTGCTAAAAATAACTCTCTTCCCCAGCTTGATTTAAACATGGATGTAGGTTACACAGGACTGGATGAAGGAGATGGGGTTGGCTATGCAGGGAGTGCTTTTACAAATAATATAAAGGGATATAATTATGCTGTTTCTTTAAATTACAACCTTTTTTTGGAAAATAGCACAGCAAAAAGTATTCTTTTTCAAAAAAAATCAGAGTTAAAGCAAATTGAAATTATAAAACAGGGGTTGAGAAAAAATATCAGCTCTAATATCTTAATTGCCGTTGACAGATTAAAAAACAGCCTGAAATCTCTTTTAGCAGCAGAAGAGTCGGTAACATATTATAAAAGCACCTTAAACAATGAGGAAAAAAAATTTAAAATTGGTACAGCAACTCTTTTTGATCTTATACAAATTGAAGAGAATCTTACAAATTCTACTTTAACTTTTATTGCAGCAAAACTAAATTATGCAAGTGCGATGGCTCAGCTGAAATATGAAACAGGAAGTATTGTTAGAAAAAAAGGTAACTCTTTTTCTGTAAAACTATTTCAAACAGCTATTGATTTTTAAGGGCAAAAAAAAGGCATATGTATGAATAATGATTTATCAGAAAATCAGGTAAATAATAATGCTTTGAGATGGGGTGTTGTTGCTGCAGGATTTATGCAGGTATTTATTTTTTATGGACTGTATTATAGCTTTGGAGTATTTTTAAAACCAATGCTGGCAGATCTTGGATGGAGCCGGGCTACTATTAGCGGGGCTCTTTCCACATATATGCTTACCAATGGGTTGTGTTCAATTGGTATGGGAACCCTTTCTGATAGATATGGTCCTAAATCAGTAGTTTCCACAGGTACTGTTTTTGTTGCAGCAGGATATATTTTAACTTCTAAAATTACTCAGCCCTGGCATCTTTATGCAATGTTTAGTTTTGTTGCTGTTGGAATGAGTACAGGATATGTTCCTGTTATATCTACAGTCACAAAATGGTTTGTAAAAAAACGTGGTTTTGCAGTAGGTATAGTTGGGGCAGGTGTAGGATTAGGGCAGATGATAATACCTGTTTTGATGAGGTATTTTATATCGTTATATGGCTGGAGAACATCCTATGTAATAATGGGATTTGCTGTTTTATGTATTGGAGCTCCTGCTGCACTTTTATTAAAGCAGCCTGGTTTCAAAAAAAATATTGAGCTGACAGAGAACACGGAAAAAACTTTAGTATATGATAAAGATCTGCAATCTGAAAGTGCAGATATCTCAGCAATTGAGGCAATAAAAACTCTATCATTCTGGCTTCTTCTTTATATATTTATATCCATAGTATTTGGGGTTAGTGTTATTGTCAATCATCTTATAGCACATGTAACAGATATCGGATTCAATCCTATGGAAGCTTCGTTAGTTCTTACATTTGTAGGAGGCAGCGGTATACTTGGAAGAATATTTATTGGTCTGGCAGCAGATAAAGTGGGAACTAAAATTATCTTGAATGGATGTATTTTAATTCTTGCCGCACTTTTTTTGGGTTTAATTTATGCAGATAACCTGTGGTGGATTTATATTATAGCACTGTTTTTTGGATTGGGTTATGGAGGGAGTCTGCCGGTGATTATTAAAATGAGTACAGAGTTTTTTGGTATTACATCTGCCGGAGCAATATTTGGGATACTCATTTTTGGGGCTACATTTGGAGGTGCTTTAGGTGTGACTCTTGCCGGGTATATATATGATGTTACAGGTACCTATACCCTGGCTTTTTTAATAAGCAGTACTGTTATGAGCGTTGCATTTTTTATTTCTCTTATTATAAAGTCTCCGGCAAAAAAGGTATCAGGTAAGATTTAATAAGTATTATGTAGTTAGGTTTGGGAGAAATAACAGGATATAATCAGAAAAAAGATTATATCCTGTTATTTAAATAAAATAAATTAAATTAAACAGCTATAAATCTACTTGTTTTTTGATATATCTGAAATTGTGGGTAAACAAAATTTTCTTAAAATTAAGAAAAAAATATGGTTAGATGATTTACTTTTTATTACTTAGAACGGAGGTTGTTAGAATGCTTTACAGATTTGATGGAAAACAGCCAGTAGTTGGCAAAGACTCCTATGTTAGTGATATTGCAAGGGTTATAGGAGATGTTGTTATTGGCAGTAACTGTTATATAGGCCATGGTGCTATTATAAGAGGAGATTATGGAAGAATTGAAATAGGAGATGGAACAGCAGTTGAAGAGGGTGTTATTATTCATGCACCACCCAAGGATACAGGTAAAATCGGAAATAAAGTTACAATAGGTCATGGTGCTGTAATTCACGGGAAATCCATTGGAGACCATGCTGTTATAGGTATGGGTGCTATTACCAGTATTTTATCTGAAGTAGGAGAATATGCAATTGTGGCAGAAGGAAGTATTGTAAAACTTAAACAAATAATCCCGCCCAAAGTAGTTGCAGCTGGAAATCCGTCAAAAATTGTGCGTGAACTATCTAAAACAGATCAGGAAATATGGGGCTGGGTTAAACAGCTCTATATTGATTTAGCACAAAAATATCTGGATATTGGAATGGAACCGATAGGTAATTGACACTAAATATATTTATCAACTGCATATTTTGCCCTCTTGGCAGGCTGTTACAGAATAAAAATTTCTTCAAGTTCAAGGCAAAAAAATAAATTTAA